>NZ_JBNPOK010000008.1:0-87845 GCF_050315135.1 Collinsella sp. SGI.033 | reverse complement strand
TGGGGACGCCCCTTGCGCGTTGTGTGCCGCGTCGCCCGGCCGGACAGCCACGCATGCTACAGGTTCTTGACACCCATCGCGCGCATGGCGTTCAGGATGGCGATGATCGCCACGCCTACGTCGCCAAAGACGGCGAGCCACATGTTGGCAATGCCGAGCGCCGCGAGCACCAGAATCAGCAACTTAATGCCCAGCGCAAAGATGATGTTCTGCCAAACAATCGTCATGGTCTTGCGAGCCACGCGGATCGCGCGGGAAATGTTGGACGGCTTGTCGTCCATCAGCACAACGTCCGCTGCCTCGATTGCGGCGTCGGAGCCCATGGCGCCCATGGCAATGCCCACGTCTGCGCGGGTGAGCACGGGCGCATCGTTGATACCGTCGCCCACAAAGGCGAGCTTGCCCTTGCCCGATTCGGTCGCCAGCAATACCTCGACGCGCTCGACCTTGTCTCCTGGCAGAAGCTGCGCGTGGAACTCATCGACTCCCAGCTGATTGGCCACGGCGGCGGCCACTTCCTCGCGGTCTCCCGTGAGCATGACGGTGCGCTTGACGCCGGCGGCGTGCAGCTCGCGAATCGTTTGCTCGGCATCGGCTTTGACGGTGTCGGCAATTACGATGTGACCGGCATAGACGTCATCGACCAGCACATGGAGGATAGTGCCGACGACCTCACAGTCCGGTGTTTCAACGCCGGACGCGGCGAGCATCTTGGCATTGCCGACGACGACGTGCCTGCCGTCGATGTTCGCCGTCACGCCATGGCCCGCGTCGTTGGCGGAGTCGCATACACGCTTGGGGTCGAGTTGGCCCTGGAAGGCGGCGCGCACCGACTGCGCGATGGGATGGTCGGAGAACGACTCGGCGAGGGCTGCGACTTCAAGCAGCGATTGCTCGGTATAGCCGCCCTCGGGGTGCACCGCGACGACCGAGAACGTGCCGTTGGTGAGCGTGCCGGTTTTGTCGAAGACGACGGTATCCACATCGGCGAGCGCCTCGAGGTAGTTGGAGCCTTTGATGAGAACTCCCAGCTTGGACGCGCCGCCGACGCCGCCAAAGAAGCTCAGCGGCACGCTAATTACGAGTGCGCACGGGCAGCTGACGACGAGGAAGGTCAGGCCGCGCAGGATCCAATCGGACCAAGCACCGGTCACCAGGCCGCCGCCGAGCGCGAGCACCGCTGCCGCGCCGGTGACGGCGGGCGTGTAGACGCGGGCGAACCGTGTGATGAAGTTTTCGGTGCGCGCCTTCTTTTCGCTGGCATTCTCCACGAGCTCCAGGACGCGCGCGACGGTGGACTCGCCAAAGGGTTTGGTGGTGCGCACGCGGATAAGACCCGTCATGTTGATGCAGCCGCTGATGATATCGTCGCCGGTCTTGGCGGTACGGGGGACCGACTCGCCGGTGAGGGCGGCGGTGTCGAGCTGGGTTACGCCCTCGACGATAACGCCGTCGATGGGCACGCGCTCGCCGGGCTTGATGACAATGACGGTGCCGACGGCGATGTCATCGGGAAAGACCTGCTCGAGCGTGCCGTCAGCCTGCTCAACGTTGGCGTAATCGGGCGCGATGTCCATCATGGCGCTGATCGACTTGCGGCTCTTGCCCACGGCGTAGGCCTGGAACAGCTCGCCGACCTGGTAGAACAACATAACGGCGGCGCCTTCGGCCATGTGCGGGTCGGTATCGGGGAAGAGCACCATGGCAAACGCGCCGATTGTCGCGACGGCCATGAGAAAGCTCTCGTCGAACGCCTTGCCGCGGCGGATGTTATTGAATGCCTTTTGGAGCACGTCGTAGCCGGCAATCAAAAACGGCACGAGGAACAGCACAAAGCTGGCGTAGATGTTGCCTGGGGTGCCGAATGCGGCGGTGAGGGCGCCGAGCTCATCGAGGGCGTACACCACGACAAAAATACCCAGCGCTACCAGGATGCGGTTGCGTTTATGCTCGAGTGACTCTTTTTTCTTGCGCTTCTTCTTTTTCTTCTTGGGGTCGGCGGTGGCCATGACTCGTATCCTCCCATTTGAATGTATGAACACCTGCTCATATAACATCGCGACAAAGGCCGCGACAAGCGCGGCCTTGCGTATCAGCGTATGCGCAGGCTAGAGAATGATCTCGCAGTCCGGCTCAGCGTCGGCGGTGAACTCCACGACGCGATCAAGGACCTCGTCGAACTCAGCGTCGTCGGCTTCGAGCGTCAGCTTCTGAGTCATAAAGTTGACCGAAACGGATTTAACGCCCTCGAGCTTGGCGAGTTCGTCCTGAAGCTCACGCGCGCAGTTGGCGCAGTCGATCTCGTCGAGCTTGAACTGCTTTTTCATGATGGGTTCCTTTCCCTGTATTTGCGGCTTGGGTGCAGGCCGCGCTGGTACCGTGGTTGGTCGCTATTCGCAGATGTGGCTCATGCCTTGGTTGAGCATGGTGTAGACATGATCGTCGGCGAGCGAGTAGAGGATGTTGCGCCCGTCGCGCCGGAATTTAACCAGGTGCGACTGTTTGAGCGTGCGCAGCTGGTGCGACACCGCGGACTGCGAAGTCGCAGTCGCTTCGGCGATGTCTGCCACGCAGAGCTCGCGGACCATGAGAGCGTAGAGGATCTTGATACGCGTGGTGTCGCTGAAAACCTTGAACAAGTCGGCAAGGTCGTACAGCAGCTCCTCGTCGGGAAGGTCCTCGGGCGCGCAAGTGGTGGGGGTGTCGGGCACGATGGTGGTGTCGATATCGGTCCTTATTTCATCGGCGTGTTCGCTCATTGCAATATCCTTTCATATGAACATGTGCTCATATAACTTACTTCCGAGTATATGAGCGCATGTTCATATGTCAATATAATTTGCGAAATTTTTTGCTGTCGATTGGCCCCAGAGGCGGCTAAGGGCATTGGTTGGTGCTGATAAGGCCGCCGATGCCAACGTGGGTACCCTAGCGACGTGCAAAAACGGGAGTTTTCAGCATCGACGAGGGGTTATTTATTGCATGATACGGCGTCGTTTGCCGCCACAGGGCTTTACTGGAGTGCAAATGGCAATAGATATTCCCCAGCTGTTGCCTAACTTACATCGAAAACAGCGGCTTCGGTGCAAAATGGGGCAATTCGGCCGGCCTCGGATACTCGGCTCTGCTGAAAACTCCCGTTTTTGCACGTCGCCGGGGTACCCACCCTGTCAGTCCGCCTCTGTTCTGGCCCCGTACACCCTGCCTTCGGGTGTGGAGGTGCTTGTTTGGGCGAACTCCGGGCAATCCAGCTCGATGACTTGCATGTCGTCGATGGCCGGGACATTGTTGATCGTCGGGTCGTCCAGCGAGATGCCCTCGAGCACTGCGCGCTCGAGCTCAAGTGCATTACCCTGCGCTGCGTCTTGACGGAGGAGCTCCTCAATACGCTTCTTTTCCTCGATAAATCTCCTGAGCACAAATTGTCGCAGCTCTTCTTGCTTGATTGCGAAATCTTTGGGCAGGCGCGATGGGCGAATGCCCTCCTTTCGCTGGATTGCCTCCATAACCCTGGCGAAGGCGCTGGCGTGCATAAAGGAATAGCGACTGACGGTAATGATTCCGTAGCCCATGGACGCCAGCGCGTTCTTGCGCTCTTCGTCAATGGCGCGGTCTTCTTCGGCATCGTGCTGAAATCCGTTGTATTCGATGTCGGTTCGGGACCGCTTGAGATATGCATCCATATAGAACTTTTCGCGCCGCGTGAGATTCTTTGCGGCAGCTGTGACCTTTACTTCGTAGTCGGTCTCGATCTCGCTAATGCCAAGACCGCCCTCGCGCCTGGGTAGCGTGAGCATCATGACAAATGCCGTTTCCATCGGCGATCGGCATCCGTCCCGCACGCATTGGATGGCTTTTCGGGCAAGTTCGAGGCCCTTGCAGTCGATGAGGGAGTTAAAGAAATGTTTAAGGCTCGAAGTCGAGGTGAGCGCGAAGCGCTCGGTATAGGATGTCGAGGCATCGTGCCCAAGGGAATAGGCTCCACACAGTTCGAAGTAGTACTCCACAAGTTCTCGAAAGGGAAGATAGGTTGCGGCCTGAAGCGCACAGAGTTCGACGCCGACAATATAGATGTCGTCGGCAAGCTTGATAAAGCGCGAGCCCGCGAATCGCTTGGATGATACATGGCACTTGCAGCCCGTCATGCTGCGCACGTTTGCGCGCTCGAACACCGTTGTATCGAGCGGGGCATCGTTATCCAGAGCGACGTTGTGCCTGGCGAGCCAGTCGGCGGCAGAGTCGAGCAGCTCCTTGCTGGGGCGCGCCCCGTAGATCTTGGCAGGGCTGCATGGCTCGGTGCCAATTGCGGATACCGAGTATGCGGCTTGGTAGACCGCTTTTGCCGTGTTATGTGAAAGTACGATACTCATACAGATAGCATGGCAGACCAGGCGGCGGGGTTCGCAATGAATGCCAAGGCAAAATGTCGCGGCATAACAAAAGCTGTCCAAGCGCTTGACGCCAATGATGGAGAAAGATGCTATTTGGAGCATTGTCGCAGCTCGCTGGCTACGCAGACCTCCACAACTGATGCTGGTCAGCATCGTTTTGATGCAAAGGCGGCGTCAACAAAAATGTGCAATTTGGCTTGAACATGCGCAGATGAAGTTCTTGGTTATGCGGCGGCTAGACATCGGGGACTGGAGGGCCGCGTTGTACGGCGCGAAAAACGGGCCGATATCCGCTTGGACATCGGCCCGTATTGCGTCGCTTGAGGGGAGCGCCTCGGCGTGTCGCTTTTGCGCGGGGCGCTATGGTCCGGCAAGTATTGCTCGCGAATGGCGCCTCTGCTTGGCAATCTACTTGGAAAACAGGTTCTTGAGGTTGAACTCGGCCTGCACCGTCCGGAGCATGAGGTCGGTGTCGTCGAGGCCCAGGTGCTGCTCGTTGGCGTCGGGCGCGAGGGTGCCGCGACGGCGTGCCCAGTTCTCGAGCGCGGCGGGTGCGGACTCGCGGGGGAGCGAGCGCACGTCGGCGTCCAGGCTGCGGCAGATCTGGCGCGAGTCGATGACGATAATCTTGCCGGCTCGGCGCGCCTCGGCATAGCCGTCCAGATGGATCTTGAACCAGCTGTCCTCAAAGGCGGCGTTGTGCGCCATGTACGGGTATTTCTTCATGAGCTTGAGCAGCTGCTTTTGCAGCTCCTTGTTCTCGCGGAAGGGCGTTTTGCCGTCGATGTCGTCCCAGGTGATGTGGTGGATATTCGACAGCGGCACATCTTCGCCGCGGTAGATATCGGGCAGGCCGCAGTAGTGTGCCTCGGCGTCGTGCGGGACGGCGTCGCTGGTGAGCTCCATGATCTCCCAGCCCACGTTGATGATGTAGCCGCGCTCGGGTGCACGGCCGGTGGTCTCGATGTCGATGCCGAGCACCGTGCCCTGGATGGGCTTGCGGGCGTACGCCACGCCGAGCGCATCGCGGTCGCCGCGGATCTCGCGCATGACGGACGCGGCGGTTCGCTTTTGCATCTTGCCGATGGCGGCACAGGTATCGGCGTCGGACAGGCCGCGCGAAAGCGTCGCGGGCGTCACGTTGCGCAGGCGCGCCTCGCCAATCTGGTCGCATAGGTCGCGGTTGCGGTCGGCCAGGTCGCGCACGGTGGCAAAGTCGAAGCCAGGGTCGCCCTCGGCGGTAAAGTACTCGGTCTCGAGCACCTTGAGGGCCTCTTCGCCTTTTTGACGCTCGGATTCCATGGCGGCGTGATCGCCATAGATGAACATGGGGATAAACGGCTGCCGCTCGTATTCGAGTGCTTGCGAAACGTTCATATACTGCTCCTTGGACGGGCCGCGTCGTGCGGCTCGGGGTCATTGAGATGTGGCGAGATGATAGTTTACCACAGGCAACTATTGGCATCACGCCTAGGACAACTACAATACCCTAGTTGACCGCTAGGACTTTTACAATGCTGCCGAAAGACACGAAAGGTTCCATCCGTCATGGATTTGCTGATTGATATTTTGCTCGACGCCGGCAAGGACACGCTCTCGCTGGTGCCGTTCTTGTTGGTGACATATCTGGCCCTCGAGACGTTAGAGCATGTGGCGGGCGATCGCGTCAACGGCGCCATCAAACGTGCCGGCGCCGCTGGCCCCGTGGTTGGCTCGTTGCTGGGCATGGTGCCGCAGTGTGGCTTTTCGGCGATGGCGGCAACGCTGTACGCCGGTCGCGTCGTGACGTTGGGCACCCTGGTGGCGGTGTTTCTCTCGACCTCCGACGAGATGCTGCCACTGCTGCTTGCCGAGCAGGTTCCCGTGCAGACTATGGCGATGCTTTTGGCTTCGAAGGCGCTGATCGCGCTGGTCACGGGCTTTATCGTGGATGCCGCCATTCGCGGCCTGCGTCGCAACGCCCGTGCTCATGCGGCGATCCGCCGTACCGTGTTGGGAACCGCTGCCAATCCGGCGCACGTTAACTGCGCGCATGACGATCACAGCGGCGGTGACATCATCGACGAGGTGGCCGAGGCGGGCGTGAGCGCCGACCACATCCATGAGCTGTGCGAGCGTGACCATTGCGGTTGCGATGAAGACGAGGACGAGCGTGACCACGGACATGGCCACGACCACGGACACGAGGGCGAGCACGAACACCACCACAGCCACGGTCACTCCCACTCACACAAAGGCGCGCCTGTCCTGTCGATTATCCGCAGCGCGATTTCGCACACCGTGCAGGTTTCGGTATTCATTTTTCTGGTGACGCTGATTCTGGTCGCCGTGCTCGAGACCTTCGGCGAGTCCGCGATCGAGCAGTTCCTGCGCGGCAACGAGACGCTCGCCGTCCTGGGTTCGGCGCTTGTCGGCCTCATTCCCAACTGCTCGGCGAGCGTAGTCATTACGCAGCTGTATCTGGAAGGCGCGCTGCAGCTGGCACCGATGCTCGCCGGTACACTCATTTCTGCCGGCGTGGGTTACCTGGTGCTGTTCCGCACCAACCGCAGCGCCCGCGAAAACGCCGTGTTCCTGGTCATGATGTACGTCATCGGCGCCGGCTGGGGCCTTATCCTTTCCGCCTTTGGCCTCTAAGTAGATGTTTGAGGTATTCCGTAAAAACTGGGGCATGCCTCAAACATCTACCGCCATGACCGGCGTTGGATGCGCGCCAATCGTCAAAACAAAAAGGTAGATTTTTAGGCATGTCTCAAAAGTCTACCTTGGTTAGCGCAGCAGGTCGGTGAGGTTGCGCTTAAAGCGGGCGCGGTCTTCGCTGGTGAAGGCTGCCGGTCCACGGGTGCGACCGCCGGCGCGGCGCACCTTCTTTTCTTCGTGACGAATAAACAGCTGCATATCGATGGTGGCTTTGTCGTACACGCGCCCGCGCACGCCGATGGCGGCGGCATCGCGACCGAGCACCATGCTGGCCAGGCCAATGTCCTGTGTCACGACCACATCGCCTGCCTGCAGACGCTCGATAATGGCAAAGTCGGCGCTATCGGCGCCTACGCTCACGTCGAGCGTTGTGACCCAAAAGCCACGTCGCGCGTGCTCGGCATCGCGTGGGTCGTCACGGCGAATGTGCCGCTCCAGGTTTTGCGTGCTGTTGCCGGCGACAACCACGGCAACACCCGCCCGTCGTGCGCAGTCGATCGACTCACGCGTGACCGGGCAGGCGTCGGCATCAATAAACAGCGTTCGCGGCATCTAGTGCACCAGCTTGCCAAAGCGGATAGCGCGAATAACCAGCGTCACGCCAAACACCAGGAGTGCAGCGCCGGTAAAGATGACGAGCATCTTTGCCGACCACAGCGGATAGATGAACACGAACACGCCGGCGATGATGGAGAGCGCGCCGCTCAGGATGGCGAGGGTGCGGTTGGAAGAAAGCTCGGACTCCAGAATCGACATGATGCCCTCGACAATCCAGCCAAAGCCGGCCACGACCACCACAAGCGTGCTGAGCGTCGCGGTCGAAAGCGCCTGGTTGCGCAGGATCACCACGCCGCCCAAGATGATGAGCAGGTTGGCGAGGATGCTCGTGACGCGCCAGCCGGCGGGCAGCAGCGGCTCAAAAATGGCGGTGAACAGCCTGACGCCAGCCGTGATCACAAAGTAGAAGCCCAGTACGGTCGTCAAAAAGACGAGGGTCTTAGCGGGTGCAAACAGCAGCGCGATGCCGGCGATGAGTGCGATGACACCCGTGGCGGCGTAGATCCAGCGCACGGCTTTAATCGCCTTGCCTGCCATGCTTTTCTCGTCAAATCCAAACAGACTCGATTGCTGGTCGTCATTCTTAAAGATGCCCATGAGGCCTCCTTTCTGTGCGGCGTAAGCCGCGATCGTTACAACCAGTATCGCCTAAAGGTACTGGTATATGGGTTGGGAAGGGCGAAACGTAACCCAAAGGCCCCGATTTATTTCCGTTGTTCCCCACGTTGCGATTTTCTATTCAACAGGTGTAGAACATTGCAGCTCTGTTCGTTATTGCCTGCGTTTTAGGTTAGATTTTCCTAAGAACAATTGGCTTTTATTGGGGGTCCCTATGAACGAAGCAGTTCCCGCGGCGCCTTCGAGCGCCGAGTCGATGGCAAAGCAGGGTTGCGAAAAGCTTGGCCTGGATGCGTTTGATGCGCTGATCCGTCGCGCCCGCACATGCCGCCGTTTTGACGAGTCCATGCGCGTGCCGCGCGAGTTTTTGCTCGAGCTGGCAGAGCTGGCGCACCTGGTCCCCTGTGGCGCCAATGCTCAGCGCTTGCGTTTTCATGTGGTGAGCGGTGCCGAGGACTGCGCTCGCGTGTTTGACGAGCTTGCATGGGCCGGGGCGCTCAAGGACTGGCCGGGTCCTGTCGAGGGCGAGCGTCCGACCGGCTACATTGCAATTCTTGCCGAGCGCACCGTTCCCGGCAAACCCGCCGCGCCTATCACCGAGGTCGACACGGGCATCGCGGCTCAGACGATGATGCTCGCCGCGCGCAGCGCAACGCCCGAGGTGGCGGCTTGCATGTTCAAGGCCTTTACGCCCCGCTCGATCGATGCGATGGGGCTCGATAACGACAAGTACGAGCTCAAGCTGATCATGGCTTTTGGTGTGCCGGCCGAGACCCAGGTTATCGACGCGATCGATTCCAACCCCGACGGTTCAATTAATTACTGGCGCGACGAGGCGCAGGTGCATCACGTGCCCAAGCGTCCGCTTGCCGACGTGCTGGTGTAGTTGCGTCGTTGCGGCGCGATCCGGCGGCAAACCACCATAAAGGTGCCTGTCCCCTTTGTGGTGGTGCGAGGGGAGGGCGTGTGTCCAATCTGTATTTGGTTCGGCATGGGCAGACCGAGCTTAACGTGCAGAACATTTTGCAGGGCTGGCAAGACTCGCCGCTCACGGAGCGCGGGCGCGAGCAGGCACTGGCGACGCGCGCGGCGTTTGAGGCGCGCGGCATCTCCTTTGACCACGCGTATTCGTCTCCGTTGGGTCGGGCGCGCCACACGGCCGAGCTGATCGTTGGCGAGGATCTTCCCATAGAGCCGGTCGATGATTTGCGCGAGTGGCGCCTGGGCACGCTGGAGGGCACATCAAATCGCGATATGCCGCCGAAGCCCTGGGGCGATTATCCGGTGGCCTTTGGTGGCGAGTCGGAAGGCGAGCTTCGGGCGCGCATGGTCGCGGCGCTGTCCCGTATTATGGCCCGACCGCAGCACGATCGTGTGCTTGCGGTCTCTCATGGCTCTGCCTGCCAGGAGTTTCTTAGATACGTGACCGGCGGGGGAGAGCAGCCCGACAACGGTGCCGTGCTTCATTTTGGCTATTGCGACGGGGCGTTTTCGCTCCTTGATTGGTAATGAACGAAAGGACCCCTATGAACAAAGATCTGTATCTGGTCCGTCATGGACAGACAATATTCAACCTTAAACGCATTATTCAGGGATGGAGCGATTCGCCGCTCACGCAGTTGGGCTGCGAGCAGGCGGCGCGTGCCGGTATGTTCTTGCGTGCGCGTGGCGTTGAGCCCGATCACGCCTACACCTCGACGCTGCACCGCACCGAGCAGACTATCGCCAGCCTGTGGCCGGGCCTTGCCTACGAGCGTCTGGATGGCCTGCGCGAGTGGTTCTTTGGCGACTTTGAGGCCGAGCGCGTGATGCTGATGCCCGAGCGTCCGTGGCGTGAATTTTATCGTCAGTTTGGCGGTGAGGGCCAGATGCAGGTACGCGAGCGCATGGTGACGACGTTGACCGATCTTATGCGACGCCCGGACCATTCGTGCGTGCTCGCGGTGAGCCATGCCTCGGCCATCAAGGAGTTTTTGGATCACTCTAGGGGAGCGGCGGCCGACGAGCGCGAGCGCGTGCCGGGCAACTGCTCGGTTCTGCATTTTGCGTTTGACGATGCAACCGATACGTTTGAACTGGTCGAAGTCTTTACGCAGGAGGATTACGCGCGTGAGCTGGGGCTAGAGCCGCTCGTGGCGGCAGCGGGCCCGCGGCGTGGGTAGCGCGGGCGTTGCGGCGCGGTTTGCCGGCGTAATTGTTTGATGCGAAAGGGGCGGGGATGCATGCGCATGTATCCCCGCCCCTTGCTTGTTGAGCTGCCGAGTCTTTGTGCTGGGCGTTTAGGCCCCGTTAGAACCGTGAGATCTGGTGAGTGAGCAGACCCGTCGGAACCTGCGGCGCGCCGCCGCTGACCTGCGCGGCGGGGAACAGCACGGCCACGGTAAAGTTGAACGGCTCTTTGCCCGTGTAGGTGCCGGCTGCGCGGGCCTCGTCTGCCAGGAGCTGCGCCGCCCCTGCCAGCGCGGCAGCGTAGGCGGGGTCGTCTGCCGGCTCCGGCTCCGGTGCCTGATCGAGCATGGCTCGGATGGCGGCAACAGCGTCCTCGCGCTTGACTTCCCATACGCGATGCGTAATACCGGCGGGGTCGGTGACGGCGTAGAGCGACGCGCCCTCTTTGGCGGCGCCCAGGATGATATCCATGACGGGCGACGCCTCGTAGGCGAGCGACACGGGGCGCGGCTGCACCTTGAGCTCGGTGATTGTACGGGCGGCTGCGGCCGCATCTGCGGAAGCTGCGTCGTCGCCCGTCAGTACGCCGACCGGGCAAATTGCCACAACGCCCGTCACGCGCCCTGGCTCTCCGGAGCATTCGTACACGTAATACGCCGCACCCGGATCCTTGAGCATGAGCCCATCGGCAATCGCACCGCGCAGGGCTTCGTTGTCACTCAGAATGCTGTCCATCGCAGGCAGCGCTTCGAGCACGCAATCCTGAGCTGGGCGGATGCAGGGAAACGGAAGAGCTTTCATGGACAGTCCTAACGCGCGAGTCGGTTTGTTCGCGGCTTATTATGCCCCAACTTGGCTATTCGCGCCCCAGAGCGTGTTGTCGGCGAGCGCGATCAGCACCCGCTGGCATCGAACGATGTCGGCGTGGGGCACATATTCGTTGGGCTTATGGGCGAGCGCGAGCGAGCCTGGGCCATAGCTCATGCAGTTGCGGTTACCCGTCTTGCCGGCAATGACGGCAGTGTCGGTGTAGCCGGTAAAGAAGCCGACGGTCGTGTCCGCGCCTGTCACGTCATCGGCGGCACGCTTGAGCGCGGCTAGAAGGGGAGAGACCGGATCGCGCTCGATGGCGGGGCGGTCGCCTGTCACGGTATAGCTTCCATGGCAACCGGGG
This sequence comes from Collinsella sp. SGI.033, assembly GCF_050315135.1. Taxonomy (NCBI): domain Bacteria; kingdom Bacillati; phylum Actinomycetota; class Coriobacteriia; order Coriobacteriales; family Coriobacteriaceae; genus Collinsella; species Collinsella sp. SGI.033. The sequence goes on along the minus strand of NZ_JBNPOK010000008.1, from coordinate 76,235 downwards.
ACTGCGGCTTCGGCGCCGGCGATGGCCTGCTCTACCATGCGCGTCGCGGCGGCCGTATCGGTCGGCGGCGTCAGGCGCATATCGACCCAGACCTTGGCGTGGTCGGGCACGACATAGGGGCGGTAGCCGCCCTCGATCTGTCCAAACGTGATGGTCGAAGCCCCCAGCTCATCATGCACGGGCAGCGCCGCGAACGCGCGACGAAGCGAGCATACGACTTCGGCCATGGCGGCGACGGCATCCGCTCCCTTCCAGGGCTGGCTCGCATGCGCCGTGACGCCGGTCATCTCGATCTCGAACCACGTGCGACCCTTGTGCGCCACCTGAATCTGTCCGTCGGTGGGCTCGGTGTCCAGCACCCATTCGCGCGAGCCGACCCAGCCGGCATCGATGGCGGCCTCGGAGCCGCGCATAAAGTCCTCTTCGTCGACCGAGAAAATAAGCGAGAAGCCGCGGTGGGGCAGCTCGCCATCCGCCGCCACGCGCTCGAGTGCGTGGACAAGCGCGGTAATGGCGCAAGCCAGGCCGCCCTTCATGTCGCAGGCACCGCGGCCATAGAGTTTGTCGTTGCGCACGGTCGCCCCGAGTGGCGGTGTGTCCGCGTTCCAGCCATCTCCTAGGGTGACGGTATCCATATGGCAGATGTAGACGAGTCGCGCCTCGTCGCTCACACCCGGCACGGTGACCATAAGGTTGCGGCGCCCGGGGAGTACTTCGAGCTCTGCAACCTGCACGGCATCGAGCGCAGGACTATCAAGCTGCGCCAGCTGCTGTTCAATGAGCCTCTTAATGAAGTGTTCGATCTCACCTTCGTAGGCGCCCGGGTCCGAGCTATCAATCTTCACGAGCTCCTGCGTAAGCCGCCAGGCAAAGTTCTCATCAACCATACGAAACCTCACAATCAGTTTGCTTCCAAAACCGATTGTAAGCCACCTGGAAGATTCGCGACGTGTGCGTAGCAGTATTAACCGTTCGCAGGCCGAGCCATCGCGTTTGCCGTCCAGGCGGGTTTACAGACGACGCGGTGGGTACGTAGCCTTTATGGACGACATGCTGTGCGACATATCTGCCTTTCGGTATCACCGGATACCTCCACAGGTCTTGGCAATAATGCCGGACCTGCCTGATTCTGTGGACGATCCGCGCAGGGAGCATCTTTGTGAGCACCCGCTTGTCAAGTATTTCCTGGGCACCCCGTTACACGTGTTGGCGCGGGGCGGCTGCGGGCGTAAGGGCGGTCGCATTGTCAGGCACGTTTGGAACGGGGAGAGGCCGTTTGATTCTGTGCGGCAGACAGAGTTTGGCCTCGATGTTGCGTCCCCGCTCTTTACCCTGCTGACCCTGGCTTCCTCGGTCTCAAACGAGCGCCTGATCATGTGCATGTATGAGATGTGCGGCACCTTTGCCGTGTGCAAGATTGCGCCTCAGGTAAAGTCGGCACTTGAGCAGGCGTATGGGAGCCGGTGGGGTGACGCGTGGTCGGGCTGGGAAAACGTAAAGGATACCTCGGGGAATCCAACGGACCTGTGGAAACGACCGCCCTTGATTGAGCTCTCTGAACTAACCGAGTACGTCGATAAGATCCAGGGGCTCCGCGGTGCTAAATCGTTCACGCGTGCCGCGAAATGCATTACGGGGGTTGTGGCATCGCCGCTCGAGGTCCAGGCTTCGATGCTGTTTGGCCTTACGAGGTTGCGCGGCGGCGAAGGGCTGCGCCTTACCAATAACGTCGAGATTCGCATGACGCGCAGCGCCCGCCTGATTTCGGGGCTTGATAGGCGCTACGCCGATATCTTGCTGTCAAATAAGGACGGCAGCAGAGAGTGCCTGGTTGAATGTCAAAGTAAAGCCATTCACGGATCCATAGAATCCAAGATCTCGGACTCCGATCGAACGACGGCCCTTCAAGCGATGGGATATCCTGTCGTTCTGATGACCTATGGTCAGCTGGTCGACTCCGATGCCTTCCGCGTGGTGATGGAACTCATCATGTCCTATCTCGATGTGCCGTTGAAAGACAAGACGCCGCGGCAGCAGGAGCTCGAACGGCGGCTTCGTGAGGAGATTTTTATCGATTGGGCGGGAATGTAGCCGTGCGGGTGGAAAACGGTCGCGTGAGCTAGGGTTTGGTTACGAAAAGACTTCAGTTGCTCTTTGAAATAGGCTTTAAAAATGCTATCTAGAATAAGTTGTTTCGGAAAATGGACAGTCAACTTAAATTTGGCATATAGAGATCGATTTTTACCTACTAAAACCACTGATAAAGGTGTTTATCAAAGCAGGTGTGCTCAGCGACTTGGGCCTAACCGTCGATTATCCGAAATAACTTGTTCTGGGTAGCACTTTTCCAGCCGTCGGGAACAACGAAATTCGCCCCCATTTCGTTAAAACGGGGGCGAATAGACTTCGTGGCTTGTCTGGCAGGCTTGGCGCCGACGCTATTTGATCACACGTACGCGATACATCGAAGGAATCTGCTTGAGCGCCTCGATGGTGCTGCTGTCCAGGTGCTCGTCGGTGTCGAACATGGTGTAGGCGTTCTCGCCGGCGGACTCGTTGGTCATACGCTGCACGTTGGCGTTGTCCTTGGCCAGGATCGCCGTGATCTGGCCGATCATGTTGGGCACGTTGGCATGCAGGCAGGCGATGCGGCTTGCGGCGCGCGCCTTGCCCATGCTGCAGGCGGGGTAGTTGACGCTGTGCGCGATGTTGCCGTTCTCCAGGTAATCCTTGAGCTCGCTGATGGCCATATCGGCGCAGTTGGCCTCGGCCTCGCCGGTGCCGGCGCCCGAGTGCGTGGTGATAAACGTATTGGGCATCTTGACGGTCTTGGGCGTGGCAAAGTCGCAGCTAAACCAGCTCAGCTTGCCCGCGCGCAGGGCTGCGTCGACGGCGTCCTCGTCAATGATGGTCTCGCGCGCATAGTTGATGAGCACGGCGCCCGGGGCCAGCAGGTCGATCTGCTCGGTACTGATCATGCCGATGGTGTCGGCCTTGCTGGGCACGTGCACGGTGAGGTAGTCGCAGCCGCGGCAGAGGTCCTCGAGCGTGCCCACGCGCTGCACCTCGCGGCTCAGCACCCACGCGTGCTCGACGGAAATGAACGGATCGTAGCCGTAGACGTCCATGCCCAGGTCGACGCAGGCGTTGGCGACCTTGGAGCCCACGTTGCCCAGACCGATGACGCCGATGCGCTTGCCCTTGAGCTCACGGCCCACAAAGGCCTTCTTGGCCTTCTCGGCGTCGACCTGAATCTCGGGGTCGTCGGCGTTGTCGCGCACCCAGTTCATCGACTGCACCACGCCGCGGCTCGAAAGCACCAGCATGCCCAGGACGAGCTCCTTGACGGCGTTGCTGTTGGCACCGGGGGAGTTAAAGACGACGACGCCCTTCTTGGCGTACTCCTCGATGGGGATGTTGTTGACACCGGCGCCGCAGCGGGCGATGGCGCGGATGCCCTCGGGCAGCTCGTAGCCGTGCAGGTCGGTGGAGCGCATCAGGATGGCGTCGGCCTCCTCGGCGGTGTCCACAAACTCGTAGCCCTCGCCAAACTCGACCTTGCCGTCTTTGGTTATGTCGTCGATGGTTTTGATCTTGCGCATGAAAAACTCCTTAGCAGGTTTGTTTATAACAAGTGGTTTGAAGTGGCTGGTCGGCCCGCGGGTTGCGGGCTAGTTAGATCGCGGACTCAAACTATGCTGCGCTTCGAAGTCCTTCATGTACGAGGCCAGTGCCTGCACATCTTCCATGGTTACGGCGTTGTAGACGCTCGCGCGCATGCCGCCCACCAGGCGATGGCCCTTGACGTTTTGAATCTGGTGCTCGGCCGCGCCTGCGACAAAGGCCGCGTCGAGATCGGCGTCGTCGGTGCGGAAGGTGACGTTGGCGATGGAGCGGCTGTCGGCCTGCGTGGTGCCATGGAACAGCTCGCTGTACTCGAGCAGGTCATAGAGCAGGTTGGCCTTGGCCCAGTTGCGCTCGGCCATGGCGGCGAGTCCGCCGGTCTGCTCCACCCAGCGGAACACCTTGCCGCACACGTAGATGCCAAAGGTGTTGGGCGTGTTGAGCATGGAGCCCTTGGCGGCCTGGGTCTTAAGGTCCAGGTACTGCGGCGTCTGCGCAAAGGCGGGGCCATCGGCGATGAGGTCGTCGCGCACGATGACCACGGTCACGCCCGCGGCACCGGCGTTTTTCTGCGCGCCGGCATAGATGAGTCCGTAGCGCTCAACGTCGAGCGGCTGCGACAGAAAGCAGCTCGAGACATCGGCGACCAGCGGCACATCGCCGCAAGCGGGCAGCTCGTGGTACATGGTGCCAAAGATGGTGTTGTTCTGGCAGATGTAGACGTAGTCGAGCCCGTCGCCCGCGGCCTCGGCGGCAATGCGCGCGTTGACGTCGGCCATGGCGGGAATGCGGTCGAAATTGGTGTCCTCGGAGCTCGCGAGCAGCACGGCCTCGCCGTACTTTGCGGCCTCCTTGTACGCCTTGTTGGCGAAGTTGCCGGTGACGACGTAGCCGGCGCGGCCGCGGCGCATGAGGTTCATGGGGATGCCCGCAAACTGCAGCGTGGCGCCGCCCTGCAAAAACAGGACACGGTAGTTGTCGGGGATGCTCAGCAGGCGGCGCAGGGTTGCCTCGGCGTCGTCGATAATCTGCTGGTACATGCTAGATCGATGGCTCATCTCGAGCACGGACATGCCGCAACCGCGGTAGTCCATCATCTCGTCGGCGATCTCGGCGAGCACGCTTGTAGGCAGCGCGGCCGGGCCAGCTGAGAAGTTGTGCACACGTGCCATCTTCTAGTTCCCCTCGTAGTCGTTTGAACGTTCGGGATACTTTAGCACAGTGGAGCGCTAGGCGCGACCGCATCACGGTAAAACTCGACCGCGCCGCTATGATTTACAGGATGGTTACATGGGGGAGAGGTGATTTTACCTGATGACTCGCATCCGATCTGCCTCTGCTTTTGCCTGCTTCCAAGGACGCACGCGGCCGTTTACGAGGTCAGCGTAGCCGCGGGCGATGGAGAGCTGGACAGCCCTATGAGCTTCGTGGTGGTTGTCAATTACCGAGCCAGAAGTGTTTTGCAAGTATGGAACTTGCTTTTCAATTGGCACGCAGAGCCCCTCCTGTAATGCTTGCCCATTCAATTTATATCGATAATAGCGTGTGGGCACCTTGCGGGATTGGGGCAAGGCGACAGACCGTAGGGAAAACCTAGACTCCCGGTCGGCAGATCCGTGCATCTATGTTCACAATCGAATCATTTTGGCGGCGGTTTTGTTGTGCAATAAAAGACACTTGAGCCATAGCAGGTACTTCCAAGCGCTGTTCACCGGATGATAACGACCGTCTGCAGAAACGGCCCATTGGACAGCTTTGTTCGTTGGGTTGCGTATGTGTCTCACGGTATGATTAAAAGCACGTCATGCCAGACCGGTGTTAATAAAAGGCCAGAAATGACGGCATCAAATGCAATCGCGGCATAGGGGATGCTGATGAGCGAATCGAACTACTTGGAGAGGTTGGAGAAAACGTCCATCTCGGAGCTTAGTTTTGATGATGTACGGCTGAAGCGTTCAATTCAGAAAGCTGGCTTCTGCTACTTGCCCGATCTTTTGTCTCTTGCCGATAAAGAAATAGACGCTCGTTTTGATAGCAGATATGCCGATTCAATCATAAGGATGCGAAAGAAATACCGTGCGGCCCCCGACGACTTCGCGGCCTCCATGCTTCAGCCCAAGATGGTCGAGAATACGACGAACGTGAAAGTCCTGCCGAAAAGCCAATCTCCTCGCGAGTCAAATACCGAGACAGCGTCCTCGATAGAGCAATATGAATACGACTTGAGCCATTTTCCGCTCACACGCTCGCATGGGTTGTTTTCGGCAAAGTTGGAGGAATTTGAAGAAAGAGCTCGGGGTGCCTTTGACGACCTTGACTCAAGGTCTGAAAACGTCATGGTTTATCAGACGTTTGAGGAATTCTCGGCAGACCTTGATGAGCTCAGCGCTGCTTTTGAAGAACTCATAAAACGTTACCCGACAAAACCTCGCATTGTTCTGATGCTGATTGATAGGTGTTTGCCGAACGCATTTATGGTTTATGTTGCTGACAAGGCGCGCAGGGTTTTCAACGATCATAACTTATGGGGCAATTTCTTCGCGAGTCTTGGCATTTTCGACAGTAACGTACAGGGGCTTGTAAAGCATATTTTTATGAAACATGTTGAAGAGCGTGGAATGCCTTTGTACGGCCGTGATGAGGAAGTTAATTACTACTTCTACACCACACTCCTCCACGGAGGCTTATCGGAAGATTCTTGGTCAAACCTGTGGGAGAAATTACTTCCGCTTGCGAAAGAAGTTTCTAAAGGCAGTTTAGGTTTTGGCGGAGAGATGGACGGGCGCTCCGTTCTTAGGGAGCTAAAGAACCCTGAGAGTCGGTATGCTCCCGAAAAGGCAGTCCTTAACATTCTTGAGAAAGCGCCCGATTCAACCATTGCTCCATTATTTGAGGCGTCCATGCGCGTGGCGGCGCAAATTGTTGACACGAATAGGGTTGGAAGCCGCTACACGATGCTATCTAGTTTCGGTCTGCCTGAAGCTGCAATGCAGGCCCTTCGTGACAATCAAGAGCGTGTGCAGCCCTTGGCGACCGGAGGAAGGGCTGCTGCTGAGACGCAAGAGCGGAGAAGTGGCACCCACCGATTGATCTATCTTCCGATTGCCAGTTTGCAGCTGGATTTATCTGAGGGTGTTGTGACCATGCGCTGGCCGCGCCAACAGTTCCCGCTGCATTTTGCTGGTGACAAGATTGACTATTATGTTGACGGCGAGCTAAAGGCAAGCTCTGAATTCGATATGAGTGTCGGAAAATGCATTTTGAATGCCGTCAGTATTGCCGTTAACCCTCGGGCTCGTTACGACGTGGAATTGAAGCTCATGCAGAAAGATGAGCGAGCGGGTGACTACATCGAGCTTAGCTCTTTGAGCCAGTCGTTCAGCAGGAACAAGCCCGGTTGTTTTGAATTTATAAAGGACGCTAAGGGCTTCTATCGCTTGCGTGGCAAGAACGAGCGGTTAACGAAAAAGCGTCGTATCGCATACATTGTTAAAGACGGATACAAGATCGTTCCCGGGCAAGGCATGAAAGCCGTTTCGGAGTATGAGGCTTCTGGCGATTGGAACGATAACCAGATTTATATCTACGACGTTGAGCCCGGTTCGGCAGGTTCGGTTGTTGACGAGCTTACGGGCGAGGAAGTTGCCGTTTGGCAAGAACGTTATGTCGCAAAGGTTGATAAGCATCGCATTATCGGAGAAACGAGCGACGGCGTTGACTTGTATGGGTGCGTTCCGAACGAACTCAATACCAGCGACGGCCTGCCCTCTGTGAGCATTGAAGCGCTTGATGGCGCGAGCGCCCTAAAAGACTTGGACATCATGTGCTGCTGCGATGGCGAGCTGGTGTCGATGCCTCGTTGCGCCATATATGAGGACGATACTGAAAATTCAGGTATTGCAAGAATAGAACTCAATCTCTCAAAAACGAGTCTATTCAGTTGGCATATTGAAGAATGCGTCCTAGAGGCGAGGCAGAAATCTGCCGGTGGTAAGGTTGTTTTCCGCTACCGATTCGCAGTGGTACCCATACAAGAATTTAGGCCTCTGTCCATCAGCATTGATCACGGGCGTGCTGTAGCTGAATATGGTTTCCAGGCGTGCCTTCCCATTGATGTTGTGCGTATTCGTGAAGAGGCTGATATGGCAGGCGAATGCGACAGTCCCGATTCTCTCAATGCGTGGGAGCGGTATGAAGCGAAGGCTCTCCTGAAGGATGAGTTCTTGCGCGTTCGCATCCGATCGAAAGGGAGTGGCAAAGAAACTGATGCCAAGCTGGCCCTTGCTGCAATAGATGTTGACATACCAGATAGACTAGCGAATCTATCCGAAGAGCGTCCAATCTGTTTGGCGGATGCGCTAGAGCTCGGTCCTAGCGCGGCAAACTTTAAGATTGTCTCCTATGGTTGGAGGTATAACAGGGCCGTGCTGGCGTTACTCGGTTCAAGACCCCTTTTCTTCAAGGCACTCAAGCAGCCTGGCGAATACGGATTCAATCTTTTTAGGCATGCAAGTCTCTTACAACAAGCTGATAATAAGGCGCCCATCCGCCTTCCCTTGAAGCTGTCCCTGTGGTATGGCGATGACGTGTCAACGGGAGAACTGAAGCCGGCCTGGACTGATGTTCAAATGCTTGACTGCGCTGAAGGGCTCGGCATTAACGGCTGGAAGTTATTGCCGGCCGATTCTCTTGGGTATGTCCTTCGGTTCGAAGGCAAGCCCTTATGCGACATTCATTTCAGGTTTTTTGGACTTTCCAAGTATAAGGAAAGAGGCGAAAAGCCGATTGCTACGGCCTTTGCGGAAAAGGGCTCTGCGGAGGTCGCCCTTCCATCAAGCGTGGTGAGGCAGCTGGGCAACAAGAGAGAGGTCGCAGTTGAAATGTCACCGAGCGACTTCTTTGGAGACCCTCGGCGAGAATACGCGACCAGTATCATTCTTAAATAGCGGGAGCAAATAATGACGGATGTAAAAGAATTCAACCCCATTGAGACTGCGCGCAAAGTGGAGGACTCTTATCGTGAATACATTGCCACTACTATTCACTTTGATGACGCGGATTTGCAGAAGCAGCTTGAGACGATTCTCTGCGAGCCGGGATATCTTGCAAAGGGACCGTTTCTTGAGGCGGCGCCTCCGTACCGCAAGGATAAAACTGTGGCCGACCTGGTGGACGAGGGGTTTCTCTGCAAGGGCATGATGAGTTTAGGCGGCGGAGAGGCACGTAATTTTGACCCCTATCGCCCCTTATATGTGCATCAAGTTAAGGCTATTGAAAAGAGCGTTGCCGGGTGTAATTACGCCGTCGTTACGGGCACGGGTTCGGGTAAGACTGAGTGCTTCTTGCTTCCGATTCTGAATGACATCCTCTCAGAATTTGAAAAGAGTGGGCGCTCCGCTGGCGTCCGTGCCATGATTCTTTACCCGATGAACGCCCTTGCAAACGATCAGCTTAAACGATTGCGCCAGTTGCTGAAGGGGACCGATATTACCTTCGGGCGTTATACCGGCGACACAGAGGAGAAAGAGTCCGTGGCTCTCCGTAAGTGGAAAGACGAAAACCCGGATCAAACCAGACTGCCAAATGAAATCATCTCTCGCGAGAAAATACGTGAGAATCCACCCAACATTTTGCTTACAAACTACTCTATGCTTGAGTATCTCCTTCTACGTCCGGAGGATGCGCCGCTGTTCGAAGGGGCATTTGGTGCAAACTGGCGGCATATCGCCATCGATGAGGCGCACGTTTATTCGGGCGCGCTTGGCACCGAAATCGCATATTTGCTGCGTCGAGTAAAGGCTCGTATCGAATCGGAAACGGGGGAGCTGCCCAAGCTTCATTGTTACGCAACTTCCGCAACAATCGGCTCGGAAGAAGATATGCCGAAGGTGGCTAAATTTGCTCGGGATCTTTTTGGCGAGCCTTTCTCGGGTGATCCCGCAGATCTCGATGTCATCACGAGCGAGAAAGATCAGCCCCAAGATGCTCTTGATGAAAAGCCTTGGGGCACGCTTTCTCTAGACACTTGGGCGGAACTTCGCAGGGAACTTTCCGATCCTGAAAACGTAAACGTAGAAGACATTCGCAGCACACTCGCATCTGGTGGAGCTCCTGAAGAGGTTGTAGCGAGACTAGACGGCGAGTCCCCCCTAATGGGACTAGGAAAGATCCTTCTGGGTGAATCGTCTGCGGCAAAACTGGTGAGACGCTGCGAGCGTCTTTTCGACCTCACTGATCTTGACACCATTGAGGAGCTTGAGATCGAAGGGCTCACGGGAGATAAGAGAGGTGTGGAAATCCTCACTGCCATGGTTGAGGTGCTTTCCTCTGCGCAGCGCTCCAAGGATGTCCCCATTCTTACGAGTCGCTACCATTCCTTCTTGCGTGCTCCTGAGGGCATCTATTTAAATCTGCATACACGTAAGCTGACTCCTCACAAAACGATTGCGGAGCATTATGACGATGTAAACGATACTCCTGTATATGAGGTGTCGGTCTGTCGCCACTGTGGGCAGGCATACATCCTTGGTGAGGAGAGCTCCGATCCCGAGGTGAAGACTGCGTGGCTTAGTCCTCGACATGAAGGAACGGATTCCGACGACGAATTTCTTCCGAGGGTCTATTACCGTCTTCTCTCTGACGAATCGGAGAGAGATCCCGATGAGAAGATCCAATGGCTGTGCCCGATATGCGGGTCTTTGTATCATGAAGCCGAGGGTGGTGCTCATCGTTTCGAGCATGAGATTGTCGCCCGCATCCCAATTGCGCTCAACCAAAACGAGAAAAAACAAGCAGATGAGGCAGAAGCGCGTTGTCGCCATTGTGGATATCAGTCCGTTGTGGCAATTCAGCCTATGCGCGTTTCGCCTGAAGCTGCGGGCAGTGTCGTTTGCTACGACTTAGTCAGGGATATTCCTCCTTTTGATGAGGAGGCTGACGAGGATGATTTGTTTGCAGACCTCGATGAAGAACGCAGGGCCGGAAGTGTTATTTGCTTCTCGGACAAGCGCCAGGACGCGGCTTTCTTCGCGCCCGCATTGGACAGAACTTATGGAAACATCACACGTCGTCAGCTGATAAGAGAAGCGGTGGAGGCTCTGTCTCGCGACGGTGAAGGCTGTAAGCCGAGCTCAGTTATTGATTGGATAACAAGTGTTGCAAAGAGGCGATATCCGGGGGTCTTGGGTTCCAACAAGAGGGGCCAGGCGACGGCCTGGGTTCTCGATGAGCTTGCGGCCGAGGATTCGCGGAACAGCCTTGAAGGCCTTGGCGTTGTAAGGATCGAGCCTACTGAATTTAACAAGGGGTTTTCCCATCCTGGGGCGAAAAAGCTTGTCGCAAGGCAAGTGGATATACTTAATGCCGATGGGGCCACCTGGCTTTCATGCGAAGACTACATTTTGTTTGCAAGGACCTGTCTTGAACTGCTCCGAGAGAAAAACGTTATCGAGGTTCCTGAAGGGGTCCCTGAACTAAGAAACAATCATGAGAAGCGCGGCAACCTTGTCGTGCTTGAGAGCGACAGCTCTGCGTCAAAGGATATTGTTCAGTTTGCGGGAGATGCGGTACGTGGTACAGAAAATAAGCGCAGCGCCTTTATTCGCAAGTACGTCAAAAGGGTCCACGGTATCGAGCTGACCCGTGAGGACGTTCGCCCGATTCTGCAAAGTCTATTCCAGTTTATGGGGGAGTATCTAAGTTGCAAGCTATTTAGGGGCGAAGGATATCTGATCGATTCGCGTGAACACTTTAGGCTTGGCAGAGATATTTGGACTATGTATCCGCATTCCAACGATGATATTGTCTATCGTTGTGATGCGTGCGGATGTGAGACTCACCTGGATACGCATGGTGTTTGCATGACAACGAAATGCAACGGCACGATGGTGAAAATGAGCTTCGCAGAGGCAAGAGGCAAAGACCGCTACTATAAAACGGTATATCAAGATGAGGCGCTTCCTCTCAAAATCGAAGAGCATACGGCGCAGCTGTCTTCTAAAAAGGCCAGGGAAATACAGAGCGATTTTATTAAGGGCGACGTTAATGTTTTGAGTTGCACAACGACATTTGAGCTGGGTGTAGACGTCGGTGATTTGAGGGCAATCTTTATGAGAAATGTTCCGCCCAGCACTGCAAACTACACACAGCGTGCTGGACGCGTTGGACGCCGCGCTGGCAAGCCTGGATATGCCATCACATTTGCTCGCTTGCGGCCCCATGATGTCGCGTACTTTGAGGACCCAGCCAAGATAATTGGCGGCAACACGAGAGTGCCAATGTGTTATCTGAATAACGATGCCATTGCGATACGGCATGTTTTCGCTGTCGCTATGTCTGAGTTCTTTCGCTACGCGAGCCGGAGCTTGGGTAAAGACTACTCTCATGGATACAACGACTTTATGGATCTTTCTAAATCGGAGCCGGAAGGCCTCGAAGATCTTCGCCGCTTCCTTGCATCGCGGCCAAAGAGTGTCTATGAACAGCTCGTCCGCGTTGTTCCGCAAGGCATGCCTGTGGCGGAAGAAGTTGGCGTAAACGAGTGGGGGTGGATAGCAAAGCTCGTTGGGCCAATCGATTCGGCTGAGAATGGAGGCGGTGGCAGGCTTCTCCTTGCACATAGCCTTAAGCATGCTGATTTTGAGCGTGTTCAGGATGGTATTGAGCTGAATATGGGCGTCAACGACATTCTCGCATCCAAGCTTTTAAAGTCTAGGGATGCACTCAAGAAGGAGAGAACTATCGCAATTCTTGCCGAGAACGGAGTATTGCCTAAGTACGGGTTTCCGACTGATCTCGTAGAGCTCCATCTTCTTGATATTGAGAATTCTGTAGGTGAGAACAGGCTCGAGCTTTCTAGGGGTATGCGTCAAGCCATTAGGGAATATGCACCGGGGGCGGAAATCGTTGCCGGCAAGACGCTTTGGAAGTCCGTCGGACTCAGAAAGCCGAAAGGGCAAGAGTTGCGAAAGCGCAGGTATGGAAAGTGCCCAAATTGCGAAACATTTGTATGGCCCATTGAAAACTACAGTGATAAAGGCGAGTGCCCCGTTTGCCATACCGAGTTTGCTCTCGAAAAGAATATGCTCATACCTTCCTATGGTTTTGTCGGCACAGAAAACAAAAAAGGCATCGGGCTTAGAAGGCCGAGGCCAAAGGGGTATGCATCGGTGCACTTTAGCCAGCACTGGCCTAACGAGACTGCGACCGGAGAGTTTTGTTTACCTGGCGGTGCGGTGAAAGTAAAATATGCCGAAAACGGGCAACTTTGTGTGCTCAATAGCCCTGCTAAGGGTTTCCAAGTCTGCTCTTACTGCAATCGCGCTGCTGTTGGTGGAGAGAAGATTCAACATGCCTACTGGTGCGAGAAGAGCGGCGCTGCTCCAAAGATTAATAGGTTCAGCGCACTGGGTACGGCATTTGTGAGCGACGTTCTCGAGCTCGTATTTGATTTTGATGCGGCGACGGTTTGCTGCGATGGCGACTGGGAAGCTGTGATGTGGGCGCTGGTTACCGCTGCGGCTAAAATCCTTGAGGTTCCCGAGACCGAACTCGGAGGGACTACATACAAAAATGATGCAGGCAGCTTCTCAATACTCATCTATGATGACGTGCCTGGAGGAGCCGGTCATGTGCGCCAGCTCAGCAAAGAGGTGGCGGAACTAATTGAAGAGGCATATAAGGTCGTAGACGGTCATTGCGGATGCGGTGAAGAAACTTGCTGCTACGGTTGTATTGCAAATTATTACAACCAAGCTGTGCAGGCGAATCTTTCTCGAGGCGCTGCAAAGCGAATTTTGGGGACTCTTCTTGCTGTATCGCCTTCCGTTTGTTCTGCCGGCAATGCCGATGAGGATAAAGAACTCGATTGCGAGCCGGATTCCTCGGACTCGGTTGCTGGGTTTGAGCTATATGCCTCTGATGATGGCGCAAACAACAAGGCGCTATCGTTGGCCGAAGCGATGAAACTGTCAATCCAATCTGGTTCTACGGATGAATGGGCCGAGCTGGTTTGCGAGATGGCGAGCTACGATCCGCATTTGCGTTGGGAGACTCCGGACAAAGACGTGGATCTATCTAATGCTAGCGGCGACAGCGCTTACGCCACGTTTGTTTGGCGTAAGTCCAAGGTCATTCTTCTTGATGAAGAAGCGGCGAGCGATTTCAAAGATGTATTTGGGCCTGCTTGGCGCAACATTTCGGGTTGGAGCCTGTTTGTCGTTGGCGAGTGCTCCGCCAAAGATGTGATGGACGAGATTTATAAAGAGGCGTAGCTGTGGCTGCAAGAATGATACCGAGCCTTGGCCCGGCTGAATACGACGATCGGAGCCGTGAGGGGGAGATTTATTACGCGCTGAGCAAGCTTCCCGATGATTTTACGGTTATCCATTCATACAAGATGTTGGATGTTGTGGATGGAAACGCTATTGAGCAGAGGGAAGCCGATTTCGTCGTGTTTAATCGCAGGCTCGGTATCCTTGTCATCGAGGCGAAGGCGGGAAAGATTCGCTGCGAAAACGGCGAGTGGCTATACGGTAGCGGCATATCGATGAGGAGGCATGGAGGGCCTTATCGGCAGGCGGATAGCATCAAATGGAAGCTCATTAATCGCTTTGAGGATGTAGGGTTAGGAGAGCTTTGCGGTAGGTGCAAGGTTGCTCATGCGGTTTGGCTTCCGTCCCTGGGGGCACATGAACTTGGCTTTATTGATTACTCCCCCGAGGCTTCTCGCGATATTACTCTGTGCAAGACAGACCTTGGAGATCCAACTGCTCAAATAGTTCGCATCATGAGTATGGAAGTCGGGGGAAGGGAGACGAGACTCTCCAAGACCGAGGCTCAAGAGGTCTTGCATAAAGTGCTCTTGCCGGAGTTCGATATCGTCCCGACGAATTCGGTGGACTATCGATATAACGACTTCGTGTTCGCAAGGCTGCTGGACTCGCAAGCTCGCGTGTTGAATTTCATAAAGGATCAGAAGACAGCGGTAATTAACGGGGCGGCAGGAACTGGCAAAACTCTCATTGCAATTGAGAGAGCTAGGCAGGCCGCCTGTACGGGCAGGGTTCTCTTTTTGTGCTTTAACTCGCTTTTGAAGGAAGAGATTACTAGAAGGTGCGACGATGTCCCGGAAATTGACGTCTATACAATTCCGGGCTACGCCTGCAAGGTCTGCAATTCTCTCGAGCCAAACTACGCCAGCCTGACCGAAGAACTCATGGAGCACCCTGACTCGTTTCCCTATCAGCACATCGTAATAGATGAAGGCCAAGACTTTGGCCTCAAACCCATTGAAGATGCGATGGTGCTCGAAACCTTGCGTTCTATCGTGGACTCGAGGCCGGAAAGCACGATGTACCTCTTCTACGACAAAAGGCAGTTTGTCCAAGGCTCAACTATGCCCAGCTTCCTTATGGATGCCGATTGCAAGCTAACGCTTTATGTAAACTGCCGGAATACGGAGGCTATCGAGAGGTCTTCCTTGAGTGCTCTTGGTGAGGCGCATGGTTTTAGAATGCAGGTTATGGCTAGGCTCGGAAAACCTCCATTGCTTATGATTGATTGTGACGCCGCCGCGCAAGAGGCATTTGTGGATAAGCACATTGATCTACTCAAGAACGCTGGTATTAATGACATTGTGGTTATCACATGCAAGACACTGGAAAACTCTAAGCTGTCGAGTTGTTTCACTGGCGATCTGAGCTTAAAGAGATGGAAAGGTCAGAAGGTTCCCGTCCATACGGTGAGGAAGTTCAAGGGGATGGAGGCTGCTGCGGTAATTATGATTGATGTTGATCAAGCCTTATGGGAACAGCCGTCCATGAGCTACATGCCTGAGCCTGGAACTCTGTTTTATACGGCTGCTTCGAGGGCACGGCATGAGCTTAGAATTGTTTGCGACATGAATGGGGATGACTGCAACCATGCGCTCGTGGCGATGGGTGAAAAAGCGAATAGGCGCCCCGCCAAGAAGCTCGCAAATGTTCTGGGAGCAGTATTGGTTGGATAGGGCGCCGGCGCGCCCCACCGCCCTTTGTGAATCCGAGATTGTTTCCTAGGAGCTTCGCTGCTGCTTTCGTTGCTATTCATGTCATGTGTGGGCGCCAGCCTATATCACCGGGATATACCGCGACAAATACTCCTTGAGTGCGGGGTCGCACACATAGAGATACGTTCCCAGCATGCCACGCGTCATGAGGACATAGTAGGCGTTGACGATAATCTTCCGTAGCTCATCTTCGCTCGCCTTTTTCTTTGCGACAGCATCTTTGAAGTTCGCTTTGTTAACGCAGACGGCTCCTTTATCGGTGTCGTAGTAAATGTCTGGCCCCAGAATGACGAATCCGTAATTGAGGTCGTAGCCCTGCACCGTGTGGATGCATCCAACCTCGTTGACGGCGTTGGCAGAATTAACCCAATCCTTTTGGGTTGAGTTCCAACGTTTGGGAATGCCCTCGATGACGATGTCGAAAGCGTCTTTGTGTTTCTTCGTTTCCCACTTCCACGCAAAACCTGCCGTCATGCGGGATAGACCAACTTCTTCTTCCTTGGCTTGCTGCAGGGAACAGAAATCCTCAAATCGGTCGACGATTCCAAACTGGTATCTGGGGATATCGCTGTCCGGATCCCCGGCTCGCGAATCGTAAGGCTCCGATGAAAAGAGTTCGTTGAACTTCATGCCGGTATGCATAAACGCCTTGTTGTTGAGTAAGTCATAGACAAAATCGAGGTATTCGTCACCACCGCGTACGCGCATTTGTGTGCTTAGGCTGAACTCTTCAGTTTCAATGCCTGCTTCTTCGAGCTGATTGAGTCGCTGCTCAAGGCCGTCTCGATTGAGGCCGGATGCCCTGACTTGCTGCTTGGGGTCATAAAACAGATATGCCTTGTCGCAGCATTTGAATATCCAGTCAACTTGGTTGCTCGTATGTGGGAGGCCGAGACGATCGCAGGTGTTATAGAAGGCCTTGATGCCGGAGCCCATGCTTAGATAATTACCTAGTCGATGTGCTTCGTCGACAAGCAGGATGTCATACCGATCGTTTTTGGTAACATCGCTGGGGCTCAAGATATCGCCAGGCTTTAACCCTGGAAGGAAGTGCGTGAGTTTCCTGAGGGTCTTCTTCAGGGAATCCATGGGGGTGACAAAACCGACTCGCAGGCCGGAAAGGTTGGGCTCATTTTTGATTTTGAACATGAGACTGATGGCGAGGATTGTTTTACCTGTTCCCGGTGCGCCATTCACGACGGTTATACGTTCTCTTTTTGAGCCGCCATGTTTTGCGTCTTCATGCTCCTGTTCGAGACGTTTAAAAATCGTCTCGATCGTTTCGTATTGGTCGGGCGTAAGCGTCTTGAAAGGTGAGAACTTGAACAGATCGGAGTTCTCGAGCTCTTCAATCGGATGAATCGCGTAGTTTTCTTCGCGAAGCTTTGTCCAGAGGTCTCGGAACTTCTGGCGATATTGAGGCCGCTCAAAATAATCGAATTGGGCATAGCCGTTGTTGGCATTGGTGACCTGGTATTTTTCGTCGGCACAGAACAGCTCAATAAGTCGATTCTCGAACTCGAACGTTGCGGATTGGTTGAAGGTGGGATTGTCGATCAGAAGGGTCCGGTCGAAGTCCTTGTCCACGTTTGCAGCGTGTTGTTTCATACGGCGCTGGTAGTTGGTTGTTTGGCCGATGTATGCCGTCTTGTTTCTGCTGTTGGTAAGAATGTAAAGGACGGGCCAACTCTCGTCATGATGGGCTCCAGGCTTTGGCGTTCCAAAGTCCTGAAGTGATTCGCTTGTCTCAAAGGGCTGGGGCAGGGGAAGCGTGTATTGCCGAAGGGCGAACTCATTACTCATGATGGTCCGCCTTTCTGTATTCGTTAGATGATGCGTCGACGGGATAGCGCTCGCCATTGCGCTTGAGCTTGGACGAAAGCGCCGCTGGCAGGTCGATTTCATTTAAATCTGCGAAACGCAGAAGGAAAAGGAGCGTGTCGGCGACTTCGTCTTCGATGACTTGGCGCTGCTCGGTGTCTTCGAACATTTCTGCAATGCGCTCGTCGCTCATAAAACGAAAGAGCTGAAGGAGCTCGGAGGACTCAGTCGCCATGCCGATGGCAAGCTCTTTTGGCGTGTGATATTTGCGCCAGTCGCGTGCATCACAATAGTCCCTGACTTGTTCCGTCATGGCATCGAGCTTATCCATCGTCCGCAACCTCCCAGATGTTCATTATTTTATTATGACCGTATCTGGGGTTTATTGCACATCATTTGGGATGTGCGGTTTGTTTAGACGCGATTCCCCGGTGGGAGGTTTCACCATGAAGATCGAAGTTGATGTGGACCAACTGCGCGAGAGCCTGCTCGATCGCGCGGGGAGTGCAGCAGGCGTGGGCTTTCCGGCTGCCATGCTCGACGTAGTGGATATCGAGGATGAGTCGCCCCAAGAGCTCCTAGCCCGAGCCGAACGCGAAGGCCTCGACCTCCGTGATTTTGCCGTCGACGATGACTAGGAATGTGACTAGGGTAGCTAATTTGAGACGGAGCGTCTGCACCCGCAGCTGCGCGAACATACAAGATAAGCCGTCGCAATGGAGTCTACTGACCTCGCGACCGTTCTATTTTGACTGCTCGCTGGCTAAGTGAGTAGGCTTTATTGGAAATCCTGAGCACCCGACAAATTTGCTTCAACAAACCCGCAGGCCACAGACTTGTGCTTTGGTGACGTGGTCGGCGATTCGGCAAAAGTCTACTCACTTAGTTTTGAGAGGCGCTAATTGTCCGCAACGAGACCCCAGCCGGGGCGATTGATGCTCAAATGTAGCCAATTCGGGATGGCTGTCCCTTGCCGCTACGACGCCAGGGTGGCGATGACGGCTTCGTCGCCGGCGTATATATGGGTGTTGCCGTCGGGGATGATGGTTTGGCCGTCGCGCTTGAGCATCACGACGATAAAGGGGTGCTTGCCTTGTGGCACATCGCGCAGGCGCAGCCCCGCCAGACGCCCGTGGGGAGTCACGGTGACCTCACGCAGTGTAACCTCGGCACGTTCTTCAAACGTTGGCGCGGCCATCACCAGCAGGTCACCTTCCTCGATGACGGTATCGCCGTTGGGCAGCACCGGGTGTGCACCGTCGCGCAGCACCAGGACTACGAGCATGTCCGTGGCGCTGCCAATATCGGCGAGCGAGCGCCCGGCAAACGGATGACCCGTGCCCACCTTGAGCTTGACAAACGACATACCTTCTTCGTCGCGGTAATCGTTAAACGTACGGCGCACGTCGCCTTCCGCGTCGATCATATTGAGCTTCTTTGCCACCGCAGGCAGCAACGAGCCCTGCACCACAATGCTCGACACGGCAATTACAAACACCAGGTCAAACAGGTCGTGCCCGCCGGGAACGCCGGCCACCACGGCAAAGAGGCTAAACACGACCGAAGCGGCACCGCGCAGGCCCGCCCAGCTTACGAGTGCGACCTGGCGAGGATTGGACTTAAAGGGCGCCAGCAGCGTGCCCACGGCGATGGGGCGGCTCACGAAGAGCATAAACGCCATGAGCGCCAGGCCCGGTAGCAGCATTTGCGGCAGGCGGGCGGGCGTCACGAGCAGCCCGAGCAAAAAGAAGATGGTCATTTCGGCCATCTCGGTGAGGGTGTCAAAGAAGTGCGCCAGCTTGACCTTACCGGTGATGTCGCTCGCACCCAGCACAATGCCGGCAAGGTACACGGCTAAAAAGCCGTTGCCGCCCAGATAGCTCGGCAGCGCGTAGGCGACGATGGCCACGGCGAACAAAAAGATGGTCTGCGCGCCCTCGGCTGTTGCGTGCGCGCGCTCGATCAGGCGGCCCGATGCCCAGCCGATGACAAGGCCCAGCCCCACGCCCAGGATGATCTGCTTGGCGAGCAGCACAGGGATGTTAATGTCGCCGCCGGCCGCAAGGGTTGCAAGCACGGCGGTGAGCATGTAAGCGACGGGGTCGTTGGAGCCCGATTCGACCTCGAGCAGCGAGTCAGTGCCACCTCTCAGCGAAAGGTTGTGCTCGCGCAGCACGCTAAAGACGCTCGCTGCGTCGGTCGACGCCACGACCGAGCCCAGCAGCAGGCCGCCGATCCAGTCGAAGCCCAGTGCGAAGTGTGCAAAGGCGCCCGTGATGCCGGCGGTAATGACGACGCCGAGCGTGCTCAGCAGCACTGCGGGTACGGCGACGGGCTTGGCGCGGTCGATGTTGGTGTTAAAGCCGCCGTAGAACATGATGAACAGCAGCGCCGTGCTGCAGACGGTTTCGGTAAGCGCGTAGTCGCTAAAGTCAATGTGAGCCAGGCCGTTGACGCCCAACAGCATGCCCAGCGCGATAAAGATGAGCAGGGTGGGGAAGGGGAGTTTTTTGCCGACGGGCTTGATGGTCAGGCACAAAATGATGACGAGGCCGATAAAAAGAAGTATCTGGTTCATGGATAGTGTCCGCTCCTGGGTGGTTGGCGTGGCACGGTCAGTTGTCTGCGGTTATTTGTACCCAAAGATGGTGGGTTTATGGGAACGGATTGCGGGCGTGCGCATTTTCGACACGAGGCTGCGGCGTGTGCGAAGCTGGCCGGGAATCAGCTGCCGGCGGTGCACCGTGAACTGCGCGCGCGGGCGTGCGGCTGCTAACGACCGTTGGCGACGCGTGGCCCTTCCCAGCTTTATTGCAACGGAGTACAATGGGTAACGTTTAAGTTCAACTTGAAGTTTTAGTTGTGGCTCCGGGCTTCGGCCGTAATGCAGGGAAAGGCGTTCCATGGCGATCTATGTGACATCCGATGCTCACGGGCACGTGCGCGCGCTGGACGAGGCCCTTTCCAAGATCTCGCTGACGTCCGACGACACGCTGTACGTGTTGGGTGACATGATCGATCGCGGTCCCGATCCGGTCGGCGTCATCAACTTGGTGCGCTCGCTGTCCAACGCTCGCGTGCTTAAGGGTAACCACGAGCAGATTATGCTCGACGCGATCATCGGCCAGGACCCGCTCGATGCCGAGACCTGGGACATCAACGGCGGTTGGACCACGCGCCAGCAGCTCAACGATATGGAGTTTGAGGCATACGAGGAGCTGGTGCGCTGGGCCGCCGCCCTGCCGCTCTATGCGGTGGCAGAGACTGCCGAGCGTCCGTATCTGCTGGTGCACGCCGGTATTCAGACCGAGGCAGCGCGTGCGTTTTTGCTTGAGCATGGTGTCGATTGCGGTGACGGCAGGGGAGCGGTCGATGCCGATAGCGAGTTGCTGCAGCAAATGCTTGCCGTGCAGTCGTCCGATGACTTGCTGTGGATTCGCCATGGCTATTGGGATGCCCCGACGGGGCTGCTATCTGCCGAGGGCAAGGGTCCGGTCGTGGTGAGCGGCCACACGCCAACGGTGTCGCTGGGGCGCTATTGCGAGGTCGGCGGCCTGGCAGGGCTCGATGAGGAGTCGGGCCGCGGACAGATGGTGCGCTTGGGCGGTGAGGATACCGCCGGCGTTCCCGACCGCATCGACATCGACTGTGCCGCCGCCACCGGCTCCGAGTTCGGCCGCGTCGGCATCCTGCGCCTGGATGATGGTGCGGAGTTCTATGCGAACATTCTGCCCGGCGAATAATCGGTGCAAAGGGTAGCTAATTTGGGACGGGGCTTTTTTGACTACTTTTGCCCTTCTGCCCATCAAATGATTTTTCTGGGACGTGGATTACATAATCATTTGGATGCCCGCTGGCTAAGTGAGTAGACTTTTTTGGAAATGCCGAGCACCCAACATATTTGCCTCAATAAAACCGCAGGTCACAGACTTGTGCTTTGTAGGTGTGGTCGGGGATTCGGTAAAAGTCTACTCACTTAGTTTTGCGTGATGCATATTGTCCGCGACGAGACCCCAGCCGGGGTGATTCCATCGCAAATTCCGGTGGCCGAGGCAGCTAATTAGACACCGTACGGGTTGCGGGCTCGTTCTATGCGCTGGCGAATGTGGGCGTACTCGACAATCAACAGCACCAGCAGTAGGGCCATGATAGCCAGGTAGCTCACGACGGCACCCATTAGCCCCAGTAGGTTGATGAGGACCATCGGCACCACCACGCTCACGGCAAAGCAAATGAGGTAGATCTTGGTGACATCGCCGGCGTGGCGCAGCACTGTGATAATGGCGTAGATAAAATCGATGGCTGCGGTGATGCCGCCGGCGACGACCATCAGCAGCGCCAATGTGCGGTAGCGCTCAAAGTTGAGGCCGTACATAAAGCTCATAAGGGGAATGCCGGGGCCTGCCATAAACGCGGCGCATGCGCCAGTGAAACCCAAGATCAGCGCCATGACGGCGACAATAATTAAGTCAAAGCGGTGACGCTTGCGCGGGTTAGCCCAAATGCTCGACAAGCGTAAGAGCTGCGGTTTATAGATAAATCCAATGCTCAGCAAAATGGCCTGCGCCGGAAAGAATAGGGCATTAAAATACAGTTGATATTTGTAGGCCAGCGTGCCTTCCATCACAAATTTGGGCATGCTCTCGATAAGGTTGAACAAAAAGAGCGCGCCAAAGAGCGGGGCGCACTGCGCAAAAAGGCGGCCGACTTCGCGTATGCTCACGCGACGCGATTTTTCGGTCTCGAGCAGGGCGAGCGGGGCGGTGACCAGCACAAGCGAGGCGATCGCTGTAACACCCATGGCCATGGCCGCGATGGGCATGCTGCGCGTGAGGAACAGTGCCGCGCTAAAGACCGCGATGACGCCGACGGAGCGCAGCGTTTGGCTCATGCCGGCCAAATAGAGCTTGTCGGCCTGCTGCAGGCGGCCCTCGTACACGTCGGCGATGCCGTCGATCACCTTATACAGGTAGACGCCCAGGCCGATCGTCGCCATCTGCGCGTCATAGCCGCGGGCGCTGCTGTACATGAGGCCGCAGCCTAGGGCGAGAGCTCCGCAAAGCCAGCGGTTGAGCTGGTAGGAGGCAAAGGACGTCTTCTCGTCGATGTCCGAGACCTGAAAATTGCGCACGCCGTAGTTGCACGCGATCATGATGAGCGTGCCGGTGACAAAGGCGATGGAGAACTTGCCGGCTTCTTCGGCGCCTACAAGCTGCGTAGACACGATAGTGAGCAGCGGAAACGCCATGCCCCACACGGCGGTGCCGAGGGTGTTCCAAAGGTAGTCGCGACGGGTGGCGTGCTCCTCGTATTCGGCTTCCTGCATGGAGAAACCGCCGCCGTAGACGGCGCCGAGCAGGCGGTTCCACCAGGCGTTGACCATACGGCGGACAGGACCGGGCTCGCGATCGCGCTCGCGACGACGGCGTGTGGCCTGGCCGCTATTTGGCCCGCCGGCGTTGCGCTGACTCAGCTCCTGGATGCGCGCGAGCTCCTCGGCGGTGTGCGAGGCGGGGAAGAGGCCATTCTCGATGCGGCCGCCCTGTCCGTGCGCCCCGCCCGATACAGCGGGGTTGGCGATGCCGTTGCGGCGGGCGATGGCGCGGCGGATGCTATCGAGGGGCGAGATGCTCAAGGCGGGTCCTTTCTATTGCTGCGTTCTAGTATAGACGCGACGGTATCACTCATGTTTTTGAACGGATTGTTCAATATTTTCGGGGGGCGGCAGTAAATTGTCGGTGAGCGTGCGGTATCCTGTTGAAGTTATGTGATACCACGATGCCGCCCGCGCGGCACCAAGGAGCTTCTACCTATGGACGTCGCCGCATTCTTGCTGGCTCTTGTGCCGATCATTTGGCTTGTCGTGATGCTGCTGTGCTTTAAATGGCCAGCTTGGAAAGCCGCCATCGGTTCGTTTGTCCTTTCGTGCGTGCTTGCCTTCGCATGGTGGCACCTGCCGGCAGCGCAGATCGCGACCGCCTCGCTCGAAGGCTTTTTGATGGCCCTGTGGCCCATCGTTTTGGTAATCATCGCCGCGGTGTTCACGTATAACCTGTGCGTTCGCACGGGCGCCATGGACGTAATCGGCAGCATGATCACCTCCATCAGCAGCGATCGCCGTCTGCTGGCGCTGCTTGTGGCCTGGTGCTTTGGTGGCTTTATGGAGGGCATGGCCGGTTTTGGCACCGCCGTTGCTATTCCCGCCGGCATGCTCGCGGGCCTGGGCTTTGAGGCCGTGCCCGCCGTGCTCATCTGTCTGCTGGCCAACGGCGTGCCCACGCCCTACGGCTCCATTGGCATTCCCACGGTGTCCGTTGCCGGTCTGGTGGGCCTGGACCCGCTGCATTTGGCGACCGTTCAGATGGTGCAGTTGGCGCCTTTCTTTGCGATGATGCCTCTGTTTATCGTGCTGGTTGCGGGTCGTGTCGCCGATGACCAGGGTAATGTTGCGGGCGTTGCCGAGCGCCTGAACGGCGTGGCGGGCATCGCCGTGCTCTCCGGCGTGTCCTTTGCCGGTGCGGCCCTTGTCGTTGCCATGTTTGTGGGTCCCGAGCTTGCCGTCGTCGTCGGTTCCATCGTTTCGCTCGCGCTGACAGCTGCGCTTGCCATGCGTGCCGAGAAGTCGGGGCATCTGGACGCACGCTTCCACATGAATATCGAGGCCGGCGAGCAGCTCACCGCTAAGTCGGCGCTTTCGGCTTGGTCGTGCTTCATCCTTATCTTTGTGCTGCTGTTGGGAACGTCTAACCTGGTGCCTGCCGTGCATGCTGCGCTCGCACCGTTTGCGAGCCAGGTGCAGGTGTATTGCGGCGAGAACCCCGGCACGCTCACGTTTTCGTGGATCAACACGCCGGGCGTCTGGATTTTCCTGGCGGCGTTTGTCGGCGGCGCCATTCAGGGTGCTTCGCCGCGCTTGATGGGCAAGGTACTGGCCGCGACCGTCAAGCAGATGATGCCGACGGTCATTACCATGCTTTCGGTTCTGGGCTGTGCCAAGGTTATGGGCTATGCGGGCATGATCTCTTCGATCAGCGCGTTTTGCATTGCGGTCGCCGGTGGCCTGTACCCGGTTCTGGCTCCGTGGATCGGCGCGGTCGGTGCGTTCGTGACCGGTTCGGGCACGTCTTCTGGCATGCTGTTTGGTCCCATCCAGAGCCAGGCTGCCACCGCGCTGGGCGTGAGCGACTACTGGATGGTCGCGCTGAACGCGCTTGGCGTCGCTGCCGGCAAGATGATCTCGCCGCAGACGCTCGCCATCGGCCTGGCCGCCGTGCACGTGCGCGGCAAGGATGCCGAGCTCCTGGGCGCCGTCCTGCCCTACGCCGCCGGCATGCTGATCCTTATGAGCGCCATCGCCATGCTCGGCCAAGGCTTGCCGCTATAGTTGGCACTTAGGGACGCTTCTTTTGTGCCGGCATCCGGGGACACTCCTTGAATGTTGCCTGTTCAAGAGTGTCCCCAACGACTCGTCGTTTAAGAACGTCCCCAATGACTACCCAATAACTAGGCCGCTTGCCTGGGATTTTTGACCGTTGGGCGGGCTTGCCCCCCTTGCGGCAAAAACGTTTTTGCATATCGGGTACAACGGGCTTTACGTGAGTAAAGTGCGCGCCGCGCCCGCGTGACGCGCTTTTAAAGGAGGCCCCATGCCTGGTGTTACCCCTGCAGAAGTTCTGTCCAACTTTGGTATTACGCTGGTCGAAGATCCCGCCGAGAATCAGCCGCGTCTGCTGGTCGATCTACCTGCTGCGGAGCTCGTCGAGCACGCCATCCGCCGTGAAGAGGGCCGCATGGCATCCAACGGCGCGCTGGTAATCGAGACGGGGGAGCGCACCGGCCGTTCTCCCAACGACCGCTTTATCGTTGACACCCCCGATGTTCACGACAAGATCGCCTGGGGCGCCGTCAACCGCCCGCTTTCGATTGAGAGCTACGAGGCCATCAAGGCCGGCATCGTCGACTATCTCAACGAGCGCGACGTGTTCGTCACGCGCGGCATGGCGGGTGCCGACCGCAACCACACGCGTCGCCTGCTCGTTGCCTGCGAGCGCGCGAGCCAGGCGCTCTTCATTAAGCAGATGCTCGCCCGTCCGCTCGCTCGCGAAATTGCGCGCACCGGCGAGCCGGACTTTTGCGTGCTCGCGGCACCCGGGTACCAGTGCGACCCCGCCATCAAGGGCCTCAACTCCAGCGCCGCCGTGGTCATCAACTTCCAGGAGCGCGTGATTCTGGTTGCCGGCACCGGCTACTCCGGTGAGATTAAAAAGTCCATCTTCAGCGTCATGAATTACCTGCTGCCCGTCGAGGACGATGTGCTGCCCATGCATTGCTCGGCCAGCATGGATCCCGTCACGCACGAGACCGCCGTGTTCTTTGGCCTGTCCGGCACCGGCAAGACCACGCTTTCGGCCAATCCCACGCGCCTGCTGATCGGCGACGACGAGCACGGTTGGTCCGACATGGGCATCTTCAACATCGAGGGCGGCTGCTACGCCAAGTGCGAGGGCCTGGACGAGTTTCACGAGCCCGAGATCTTCAACGCCGTTCGCTTTGGCGCGATCTGCGAAAACGTGGTGCTCGACGAGAACCGCAAGCCCAACTACGATGACGTCTCGATCACGCACAACACGCGCGTTGCCTATCCCGTCGAGCATATCCCCAACGCGTGGACCAAGGGCATGGGCACCACCCCGAGCGTCGTGCTGTTTTTGACCTGCGATGCCTTTGGCGTGCTGCCGCCTATCTCGCGCCTGACGGCCGATGCCGCCATGTATCACTTTGTGACGGGCTTCACCGCCAAGATCCCCGGTACCGAGGTCGGCGTCACCGAGCCCACGCCTACGTTCTCCTCGCTGTTCGGAGAGCCGTTTATGCCGCTCGACCCTATGGTCTATGCCAAGATGCTCGGCGAGCGTATCGCCGACGGTCGCACCCGCGTCTATCTGCTCAACACCGGCTGGATTGGCGGCGGTTATGGCGTGGGCCATCGCATCGAGCTTGCCTACACGCGCGCCCTGGTCGCACGCGCCCTCGACGGTACCATCGAGGACAGCGAGTTCTTGCACGACGATATCTTTAATGTCGACATTCCCACCACGTGCCACGGTGTGCCGGACGGCATCCTGGTGCCGCGCCAGTACTGGCAGAGCACAGCGCGCTACGACGAGGCCGCGCACAACCTGGCGGTGATGTTCGAGGAGAACTTCGAGAAGAAGTACTCGCACCTGCCCGAGTCCGTCAAGGCCGCCGGCCCGCACGCTCAGGTGTCCGCCGAGGCCCGTCATCGCGGCCGCGGCCTGCTGGGACTCCGCCACTAGCGTCGCCTCGAGTCCATATCCACCGCAAAGAGGCAGGCGCCTTTGTGGTGATTTTGCTCGCACGGATGACTCGGGCTACAATACGCCTGACATATCGTCCCCTTCTCCGGATGGGGACAGCGTAAGCGCTCTTGTGACGGCACCGTAGGACTTTGAAGGTGGCCGCTGTAAGGGCGCTTTTTGTTTAGGCGCTCGCGTTGGCGCGAATTGCGAAAGGAGCACGTATGAAGGGCTTTGTTGCCGAGGATTCATTTTGGGAGCTATTTCCACAGGCGACGGTCGGCGTCGTGGTCGTAAAGGGCATGAAGCCCGCGGCTACGATTCCCCAGGAGGACGTGGACGCGATTGCGGCGCTGCTCGATCGCGCCAATATCGATGCGGAGCGCCATCTAACCAGCGATACTATCAGCGAGAACGCGCCGGTCAAGGCATGGCGCGAGGCCTATCGCCTGTTCAAGACTAAAAAGGGCGCCCGCTGCTCGATCGAGAACTTGCTCAAGCGCGTGCTCAAGGGCAAACCGGTCGGTCATATCACACCGGCGGTGGATATTTACAACACGGTGTCGCTGACCTACGCGCTGCCCGTGGGAGGCGAGGATTTGCACGCGATTGAGGGAGACCTTCGCTTGGAGGTGACCGACGGTGGCGATGCATTCCTGCCGCTTGGCGAGGAGGCGGATGACCCGACGCTGCCCGGCGAGCTCGCCTACATCGATGATGCGGGTGCCGTGTGCCGCTGCTGGAACTGGCGCGACGGCGTTCGAACGGCTCTGTCCGACGATTCTGCCGATGCGTTCCTGGCGATTGAGTGTGTTGAGCCCGAGCGAATGGGGGACTGTCAGGCCGCGATCGATCGCTTAGCCGAGCTGCTTGAGCGCTATCTGGGAGCGACGGTTGTCGTCAAGACGCTTGTGACCTGCGATAACCCGCGCGTGGAGCTCTAGCTCGGGCCAAACCACCACACAAACCACCACAAAGGTGCTATCCCCTTTGTGGTGGTTTTTATGTTGATGAGTTAACAATTGGGATATTTGGGTACGGGGGTTCGGGCATGTGGCTAAGATGTTTACCCGTTAGCATCATGCAAGCGAAAGGCGGTCGTCTCCCATGCAGCAGAACGACGAGACACGTTTTGAGGACTTTGTCGGACTGATTAGCGGGCTCTACAAGGAGATCCAGCGCATTAAGGCATCTGAGGGCGCAAGGCTGGGCCTTAAGGGTTCCGATATCATGTGCCTGTACTATCTTGAGCGCAGCAAGGACGGCTTGACTGGTGCCGACCTCGCCCGCATGGCAGGCGTGACCCGCGCTGCCGTCTCGCGCACGCTGGCGCATCTGGAAGAGGGCGGCTACGTCGAGGTCGACGATTCGGGCGATGCCGCCGTTAAGTATCGCGCCCCGGTTCGCCTGACCACGTTGGGCGGCGAGAGCATGAATGAGGCCGATCGCATTATTCGCGAGGTGCTCGATGCCACCGGCAAGGCCATGGGCGTGGAGCAGCGCGAGCAGATGTACGCGTCGCTGCGTACGATTCTCGACACCCTGCGCGAGCTGTAGGGCCGCCTAGGCATTTGCTTCCCTTTAACAACTGCATCGTCCCGTTTGAGCGCGTATACCGTGCCGGGACATTGCTGTCAAAATTCCCTGCGCGGGACCTGCGCAAGAAAGGATTCGCTATGTCCGTCCGCATTATTACCGATTCCGCAAGCGATATGTCGCCGGCGGAGCACCCGGCACTGGCTGTTTTGCCACTGTCCGTCACCTTTGGTACCGATGTGTACATGGATGGCGTCGACATCGATCACCAGCGCTTTTACGAGATGCTCGTGGAGCGCGATGAGCTGCCCAAGACCGGTCAGGTCAACCCGTACGCGTTTTCGCAGGCTATCGCCGAGGTTCGTGAGGCCGGCGATGAGGCCGTGATTATTACCGTGGGCGCTAAGCTTTCCGGCACCAATCAGAGTGCCCGTACCGCACTTGCCGAGGCACCGGGCGGCGATGTGTTCGTGGTAGACAGCAACAACGTCACCCTGGGCGAGCGCGTGCTGGTCGAGTATGCCCTGCGCTTGGTGGACGAGGGCCGTGGCGCTGCCCAGATCGCGGCGGCGGTTGAGGCCGTGCGCGACCGCGTGGTGGTTATCGGCCTGCTCGAGACGCTGGAGTACCTGGTGCGCGGCGGTCGCCTGTCTGCTGCGGCCGGCGCCGTGGGTACGCTGCTCAACGTAAAGCCCGTGGTGGCTGCCGAGGACGGTCTGATCGTGCAGCTGGGCAAGGCGCGCGGTTCCAAGAACGGTCGCAACCTGCTGAACCAAAAGGTCGAAAAGGCGGGCGGCGTCGACTTTTCCATGCCGCTGGCGCTCGGCTATACGGGCCTTTCGGATGCGGTGCTCAAGAAGTATATCGAGGATAGCGCCGCGCTGTGGGCTGGCCACACCGAGGGCGAGCTGCCCGTTCACACCATCGGCGCCACCATCGGCACCCATGTAGGCCCCGGTGCCGTAGCAGTAGCCTTCTTCCAGCCTGCCAACTAACCGACCTGCCAAAAAGGGACAGGTTTATTTTGGCAGGTTTTATCTGGGCAAACGCTACCTGCTATGCCATGTGATCCCTCGGCGATGACGGGGTTGCGGACCATCGGCCGCACGGAGGCCGCAAATGATCCGCAACCCTGCCGTCCCCGAGGGATCATTTGATTTATGCTGTTGCGGGCGGAAAGGAGCATCGATGGCGTCTGAGGGCTTTTTTGAGCGGGTGTACGAGGTGGTCGAACAGATCCCCGAGGGGATGGTCGCCACGTATGGTCAGGTGGCGCTGCTTGCCGGTCGTCCGCGAAGCGCGCGGTATGTGGGGTATGCCCTGCATAGCAATCCGCGGCCCGGTCAGATTCCCTGTCACCGCGTGGTGTTTGCCGACGGCCGTATCTGTGAGGGCTTTGCCTTTGGCGGCCCCGATGCACAGCGTGAGCTTTTGCTAGGGGAGGGTGTGGCGTTTAAGGACGACATGCACGTCGACTTGGCCGCCTTTCGCTGGCCAGCAGGGCTCTAGCGGCTCTGCCGTGGCCAAAACCACTACAAAGGTGCCTGTCCCCTTTGCGGTGGAACGCCGGCGCCGTTGACGTTTCTCCAGAAAAAACCTGCCAAAATAAATCAGTCCCTATTTGTTAGGTTTACCGTGGCTAACTTATGGAGAAGGTATGGCGGCACGATTTGACGCTGTAAAGTAAACAAAGGCGAACTATATTGTATTCAACAACGGAGCAGGCAATAGGCGATGAAAAAGCCTGCCCTGTTGAGTTTGATTCGCATTCCTCCCCTCTGTGCGATTCAACGGTGTACTTCGGGAACGGGCCCGCCGGCTGCCATGGTCGGCGGGCGCTTTCCTGTAGGCATGGGGCAAACCCATCAGGTCTGTTATCCCATAATGAGGTACTGACGTTTGGTTTTAGGGGGGCACTAACTTTGATTGTTAGTCCCGCTTACAGCAACCGATCTTGGTAAATCCCTGCGGCGCTTCTTCGCCTGCGGGGATTCTTGGGCTGTCGCTTCCCAGATATGCTTCTACATGCCGCGCGAACGCTTGCCACGACCACTCGTCTTTATCGGCCTCAAGCCGATCGGGAGAAATCGCGTTGAACAGGCACGTTGGAATCTCGTGCTCGTGCAGATTCTTAGCGATACACGGTGTGCAGCCCTTCTCGTGGTTGACAGGGTTAAATGGGCATTTCCGGTCGTTGCAGGTACAAAACGCAACTGAGCTCATGGGACTCCTTCCGGTCGGTCGGGTCTGCCGTAAAAGCTGCCGCATGTTAAACAATAGGGTGTCATTGCTTAACAGGATATAGCCTCAAGGTGCTTGCGACTTAGGGGTTCTGCCAAGCGGCTGAATATCTCGGCGACCGACCTCTGAAGAAAACAAAACCGCCGCAACGAGGATTGTGCCAATCGCGGCGGTTTAGTTTGAGTGTTGTTTATTGCTCTCGACTAGTACACCATGCCCATGGCGTCCTGAACCTCGGCCAGGGTCTGCTCGGCGATCTCGTTGGCACGACGGTTGCCCTCGTGCAGCACGTCCTTCACATAGTCCAGATCGTTCTCATAGCGCTGGCGACGCTCGCGGATCGGTGCGAAGTACTCGTTGACGGCCTCGGTCACGTACTTCTTGAGTTGGCCAGAGCCACCCATGCCAATCTCCTCGGCAATCTCGACCTCGGAGCGGCCGGTGCAGATGGCAGCCGTCGAAAGCAGGCCGGACACGCCGGGGCGGTTCTCGGGGTCGAACGTGATCATGCGCTCGGAGTCGGTCTGGCTCTTCTTGATGCGCTTGGCCGTCTCCTCGGCGGTCATCGAGATATTGATGGCGTTGCCGTAGCTCTTGCTCATCTTGCGGCCGTCCAGGCCGGGCAGCAGCGGGGTCTCGGACAGCAGCGCGTCGACCTCGGGGAACACCTTGCCGTAGCGGTTGTTAAAGCGGCGGGCGATGGTGCGGGTGAGCTCGATGTGCGGCAGCTGGTCGCGACCGACGGGCACAACGTTACCCTTGCAGAACAGGATGTCGCAGGCCTGGTGTACCGGATAGGTGAGCAGAAGGCCGGTGAGCTCGTGGCCCGAGGCCTCCATCTCGGCCTTGACGGTGGGGTTGCGCGCCAGCTCGGCCTCGGAGACCAGCGACAGGAACGGCAGCATGAGCTGGTTGGCGGCGGGCACGGCGGAGTGCGTGTAGATCATGGTCTTGTCGGGGTCGATACCGCAGGCAAGGTAGTCCATGACCATGTTATACACGTTGTCCTGGATGTGCTCGGTGGTGTCGCGGTCGGTGATGACCTGGTAGTCGGCAATGAGCACGTTGGTCTTGGCGCCCATATTCTGCAACTCCACGCGGCCCTTGAGGGTGCCAAAGTAGTGGCCTAGGTGCAGACGGCCGGTGGGGCGGTCGCCGGTAAGCATGGTGAACTTCTCGGGCGTCTTGGCCAGGCCCTCGCGAATGGCGTTGCTCTTTTGCAGCGCGACTTCGTAGCTGTTCTCGTTTGGCATGATTGCTCCTAACGTATGTTCATGGGTCAAGATGATAACGCGTTTATTGAGAGGGGCGGGCGAAAGTGGGCAGGGGGGGTGGTAAGGCGAGACATGCGTGGCGGTCGAGGCGCGGTCACGAGCGGCCGACGGTAAGCAGAGCGACCTTCTGCAGCAAACCTTAATGCCTGTGGTGGCGCTCTCCCTTACGCTCCTCGGCCGCTTGCTCCTCCTGCTTAAAGGCGGGGTCGTCGGGGGTTATCAGCTCGTCTTCGTGCGTGCGCTTGTTGTAATGGTGGCGTAGCACGGGCTCAAACAGGTGCAGGTGCTTGGCGAAGGCTGCCGAGCCAATGCCAAGGACGGTAAAGATGAGCACGCGCATGGGGACTTCGACCTGGTTGATGGCGGCCGCACCGGCCGAAAGCAGGACACACCAGGCATAGATAAGCAGCACAGCCTGCTTCTGGTTATAGCCCTCTTGAATGAGGCGGTGGTGGATGTGGCCTTTGTCGGCCTGCCCAATGCTAATGTGGGCGCGCTTGCGGCGCACGATGGCGCTAAACGTGTCGATGATGGGCACACCGGCAACGATGAGCGGAATGATAAGCGAGGTGAGCGCGGCGGTGCGGCTCACATTAAGCAGCGAAATGGAACCAAGCGCAAAGCCCAGCAGCAGCGACCCCGAGTCGCCCAGAAAGATGCTCGCGGGGTTGAAGTTGTAGCGCAAGAAGGCCAGGCAGGCGCCAAACAACGCGATGGAGAGCGCGGCGGCATCGATGCGGCCCGAGAGAACGGCCATCGAGAACATCGTGAACGATGCGATGCCGCAGATGCCTGTGGCCAGGCCATCGAGGCCGTCGATAAGGTTGATAATGTTGGTGAACGCCACCAGGTAGACCACGGTGATGGGGTAGGCAAGCCAGCCGAGCATAATCTCGCCGGGGGCAAGCGGGTTGAGGATGACGCCGATTTTTAGGCCACCCACGCAGGCGATGAGCGCGGCGAGGACCTGGCCGGCGAGCTTTTGCTTGGGCTTAAGCTGGAAGACGTCGTCGATCGCGCCGGTCGCAAAAATGACGGTAAAAGAAAGCGCCAGCATGGGGTAGCTAATGTGCAGGCGCGGATGCGGGACCAAGACGGGCGGCCAGCCCAGATGCCAGGTGCCCATAATCTGAACGATGCAGGCAACGACCAGGCCCAAAAAGACCGCCGTACCTCCCAAGCGCGGGATGGGCTTGGTGTTGATACGGCGTTTTGAAGGATAGTCAACGGCGTCGAGCTTGATTGCCAGACGTTTAACCAGGGGCACCGTAAGGAAGGTCGTGATATATGCCGCGGCTGCCACGCAAAGGAACGGTATGTAGCTCGTGGATGAAGCCATGTATCAAAAACCGCCAAGCGTCGAAGGAAAAGGTCAAAGGATGCCATGCCGCAAAGGGTATAGCTGACCCATGATACTCGACCAAAGGGGGTGCGGGGAATCGCGCCGATCGATAATCACGCGCTTACCAGATATTGGGATGGTGGCGGGGGTTCTGCCGAGTGCCGTTGGGTGTCATACGGGATCTGCGATGGCTATTTTTGGCAAAAACGGCAAAAGAAAACCACCCCCCACGTTACGAAAATGAACCCACCTAAAACAGGTGGGTGCCCTCATCGACCGTTCCAGCGTCCTTAACAACGAAGGATACCTGTACTACGTACGACTGTGTGGGCTCCCTAAATAAACGCGACGGTTCACCCAGTTGCTCCGCGGGGGGCGGAATACTTACATCATAAAGCTGCACTTTATCGATTCCAGTCTTGACATTACAAAAATCGTGTCGGACGATTACGGCGCCTTGGGCTCGAGCCGTCTGCGCGGTTGGTCCTTTTGCGTTTGAGCTGCTGAATCGTTGTTTTGGAGCATGTTTTTATGCCGACGTCGTTGACCGAACTTTTTTCGCCCGCCTGCCATTTGTGTCCGCGCCGTTGCGGTGCGGCGCGCGATGAGGGTGCGCGCGGCGTATGCGGTGCTAACGACACGCTCAAGGTGGCCCGTGCGGCGCTTCATATGTGGGAGGAGCCGCCTATCTCGGGCGAGGCCGGTTCGGGCACGATTTTCTTTAGCGGCTGCTCGCTCAAATGCGTCTATTGCCAGAACCACGAGATCTCGACGGGCAATTTTGGGATTGAAATTTCGCCCGAGCGCCTGGTCGAGATTATGTTGGAGCTGCAGGACCAGGGTGCAAACAATATTAACTTGGTGACGGCGACGCACTACGCGCACCTGCTGCCGGCTGCGATTGCCGCGGCACGGGCGCGCGGACTGGTTGTTCCAATCGTCTACAACACAAGCGGTTATGAGCGCGCGAGTGCCGTGGCGGCGCTCGGCGATCTGGTCGATGTGTGGCTAACCGACTTTAAATATGCCGATGCGGGGCTTGCGCAGTCGCTCTCCCACATTAAGGACTACCCGCGTGTGGCCGTGTCGGGTTTGGCGCAAATGGCGCGCGAGATTGAGCGCCGTGGGGGAGAGCTGGTGGACGAGGATGGGCTCATGAAGCGCGGCATGATCGTGCGTCACCTGGTGTTGCCGGGACATGCGGACGATTCGTGTCGCGTGTTGGACCTGGTGTGGCAGACGGTGGGTGATGTGCCGATCTCGGTCATGAACCAGTACACGCCCAATGCGCTCATGCGCGAGCAGGGCGGCGACTTGGCGCGAGCCGTGACGCGCGAGGAGTACGAGCGGGTGCTCGACCATGCCGACGACCTGGGCTTTACGACGATGTTCTGGCAAGAGGGCGGCGCGGTAGACGAGAGCTTTACCCCGGCGTTCGACACCACTGGCGTCCTCACCAGCGCAAAGTAGCTCTTTTGAGCAGTCTTTTTGGGACGGGGCTATTTTAGCTGCCCCTGCCGTTAATCGTCCAAATCGTTTTCGCTATCTGCCTGGGTAGCTAAAATAGCCCCGTCCCAAAAAGACTGCTCCCGGTGGGGGTCGAGCTACCATCCGAAAAGTAGTCAAAAAAGCCCCGTCCCAAAAAGACTGGGTATTGGGCGTTGACAGTTGGCGAGCCGTAGGTAAAATAACAACTTGTCCTGGGGACGTAGCTCAGTTGGGAGAGCGCTGCCGTCGCATGGCAGAGGCCGAGGGTTCGACTCCCTTCGTCTCCACCCTTGGATTTGATAAGCCGTCGACATTGTGTCGGCGGCTTTTTTTGAAAGAAAGGGCTGCACTATGGCCGAGCTTGATTCCCAACCATTGTCCGACGAGGAGCGCGCCGAGTTGGAAGAGCTCCGCGCTGAGAAGGCCCGCCGCGAGGCCCAGGAAGAGGCCCGGCGCGAGCGTGAGGAGCTGGCCGCCCTGCGTGCCGAGCATGCGAAGGCCGAGGAGGCCGCTGCCAAGGCCGCATCCGAGCGCAAGCCCGCGCCCGCGCTCAAGCCCGCCGCTGCGAAGCCTGCGCCTGCTGCACCCAAGCCTCAGCCTAAAAAAGCCGCCCGCCCCAAGCCCGCCGAGCCCAAGCCGAGCCGTGACGAGATGACGTTTGCCCAGCGCATGGTCACTTCTAAGGAGCCCACGGCCGAGGGCGAGATCCCCGGTATGGCCCCGGCTCAAAAGATCATCATCGCGCTCGCCTTGGTCGCGTTTGTCGTCTTTATGGGCTACACGATCATGACCAGCATGGGCCTGCTCTAACCGATTTGCATCGGGCGTCATGTCCGCATGCTCTGCTCTCGTCCAACCCTCAACCTCTGCACAACGCATCCGAAAGGTCGCCCCATGGCTTTGACCGACATCTCGCATCCCACCGACATCGCAATGCTCACCGATCTGTACGAGCTCACTATGGCCCAGGGCCTGTGGGAGAGCGGCAAGGCCAATGAGCAGGGCTGTTTTACCGCGTTTTACCGTGACCATCCGTTTGGCAGCGCCTACGCCGTTATGTGCGGCACCGCCGAGCTGCCCGAGCTGGTCGAAAACCTTCGCTTTACGCCCGAGGATATCGACTACCTCGCATCGCTCCAGGCCCCGGCCGGCGGCGCGATGTTCAAGCCCGAATTCCTCGACTACCTGCGCGATTTTCGTGCGCATGTAAACATCGACGCCGTTCCCGAGGGCGAGCTCGTCTTTCCGCGCGAGCCCATGGTGCGCGTCACCGGCCCCGCGCTGGAGTGCCAGCTGCTCGAGACGGCGCTGCTCAACATTGTCGGCTTCCAGACGCTTGTCGCCACCAAGACGGCGCGCGTGGTGCTGGCGGCGGACGGCCGTCCCGTGGCCGAGTTTGGCCTGCGCCGCGCCCAGGGTCCCGATGGCGGTCTGGCCGTCGCGCGCGCGAGCTACGTTGCCGGCTGTTCCTCTACGTCCAATGTGCTCGCCGGTCGCCGCTACGGTATTCCCGTCTTTGGCACGCATGCGCACAGCTGGGTGATGAGCTTCGATTCCGAGCTCGAGGCTTTCCGTGCCTTTGCCAAGTCGAGCCCCAAGAACTGCACGCTACTCATTGACACCTACGACGTGCGCGAGGGCTGCGAGCATGCCATTACGGTTGCCAAGGAGATGGAGGCGGCGGGCGAGCGTCTGTCGGCCATTCGCATCGATTCCGGCGACCTCGCCAAGCTGTCCAAGTATGTCCGCGGCCGTTTCGATGCCGAGGGCTTGCCCTATGTGGGGATCTCGGTTTCTAACGATCTGGATGAATACACGATTCAGTCGCTGCTCGACCAGGGCGCGCCCATTGATAGCTTTGGCGTGGGCACCAAGCTCGCGACCTGCTACGACCAACCGGCACTGGGCGGCGTGTACAAGCTTTCCGCCCGCCGTGCGAGCGAGATGGACCCGTGGACGCCGGTGGTCAAGCTCTCCGAGCAGCCCTACAAGCGCACGATTCCGGGCGTGCAGCGCGTGCGCCGCTATTACGACGGCTTTGGCGGCCCGGTCTGCGACATGATCTATGACGAGGACCATCTGGCGGGGGTGGGCGCCGCGCGCGGCAATACCCTCGTGGCCGTGAACGATGCCGCCCTGGTGACCGACGTGTCCGAGCTTGAGTATCGCGAGCTGCTGGCGCCGATCGTGCGCGACGGCAGTGCTGTTGCCCCGCGCGAGAGCATCGAGGCCGCACGCGAGCGTTGCGCTTGGGCGCTGGACCATCTGGATCCGGTCTACAAGCGCTTCCTGTACCCGCAGACCTATGTGGTGGGCATGGAGCAGGGCCTGGCGCAGGTGCGCGACGAGCTCGTGCGCAAGAACATGGCCGCGGCTTCTGCCTTCCCCTGGGCTCGCTAATTTTGTTGGGTGTAGGGTGGAATTACGTTCCCTCGGCCGTCAGCTCGCCCGAACCCTCAACAGTTGATTGGTTTGACGTATGACGACTTCTTATAAAACGATGGTGGTAAAGATCGGTTCGTCCACGGTGGTGGGCGCCGATGGCAAGGTCAACCGCGCCTTTATCGGCGGACTTGCCGATCAGGCTGCTGCCCTGCGCAAACTCGGCTGGCGTCTGGTCGTGGTGAGTTCGGGCGCCATTGCCTGTGGCTATCCCGTGCTGGGCTTTGACCGCAAGCCGGTCGGTGACCTGCCGAGCCTGCAGGCCTGCGCCTCGGCCGGTCAGTGCATCATCTCGTCGGCCTACGACGAGGAGTTCCATGCGCGCGACCTGCTCACCTCGCTCGTGCTGCTCACGCGTCATGACACGGCCCGTCGCACGTCCTATCTGCACGCGCGCGACGCGCTGCTGCGTCTGGTGGAACTGGGCGTGGTGCCGGTCGTCAACGAGAACGACACCGTTACCGTCGACGAGATCAAGTTTGGCGACAACGACACGCTGGCGGCGCTTGTGGGCTGCTTGGTTTCTGCCGACCTGTGCGTGACGCTCTCGGACATCGATGGCCTCTATACCGCCAATCCGCACGAGGACCCCACGGCCGAGTTCGTCCCGGTCGTGCATAAGATCGATGCCAAGATTATCGCCTCGGCGGGCGATTCTTCCACATCGGTTGGCACAGGCGGCATGATTACCAAGATCCGCGCGAGCCGCATCCTGATGACGGCTGGCATTCAGAGCGTGATTTGCTCGGGCGAGGAGCCCGATGCGCTCGTGCGCCTTGCCCGCGGCGAGAGCGTGGGCACGCTGTTCGATCCGCCGGCGGAGCGCCTGGACATTGCGCCCCGCAAGCTGTGGATTGCACTGGGCGACAAGGCGCATGGCTCGGTGACGGTCGATGACGGCGCCGCGAAGGCGCTGATCAGCCGCGGTTCTTCCCTGCTTGCGGTGGGTATTCGCGAGGTCGATGGCACGTTTGCCGAGGGCGATGTGCTCGACGTGTGCGACCCGAGCGGTATGGTTGTCGCCCGCGGTATCGCCGAGGCCGATTCGGACGTGCTGGAGCTTGCAGCCGGACGCCGCCAGGACCAGATTGCCGGCAACCGCTTGCTGGCAGACTTGGCCGAGAAGCCCGCGATCCACCGAGACAACTTGATCGTCTTTGCATAAAGAAAGACAGCGCTGCGGATCGTTTCCCGCAGCGTTGTCTTTCTCGTGCCGGCACTTGGGGACGTTTCTTATGTGCCGGCAGGTGGGGACACTCCTTTGCTAGAAGATTCGACGCAGGTCTCCGCGGTTGAGGGCCTCGTCGAAGAGGTGCTTGAATACCACACTGCCGTGCAGGCCGTCGTGCTCGAACTCGTTCGTCACCCAGGCATGTGAGTTGCCCACGCGGCTGAGCGTGTCGAGCTGCAGGCCCGAATCCACGTACATGTCGTCGAAATACACCGCGGCTTGGAGTGGCACCTCGTTGCAGGCCAGGCGCTGCGGGTCGTAAATCTTGTCCCAGCTGGTGTCTTCCATCAGCAGGTCCATGGCGGGCTTGAAGGGCTTGAGCTCGGGCATCTGCTCAAACATCCACGGGAACATGGCCTCGCCGGTAAACATGAGTGGGCGCGCGAGGGTGTCGAACTCGGCACGATGGGCCTTTTCCTCGGCGGCTGCCCAGCCAATAGGCATCGTGTCGCCATCGGCGTAGATGAACTCCTGCAGCGTCCAGTACAGCGGATTCGTGCGCGTGTTGGTGCGCTCGAAGGCGCGCATCAAAAAGCTGTCTGATACCGAGGAGCCGCAGCTCAGCGTACCGTCGCCATTAACAAACGCGTGGTCGATAATCCAGTGCATGCGCTCAAAGCTCGGCTTCATGCCAAAGTCGCTGCCCATGAGCTGCAGGCGCTCGACCGTCATCGGCGAGCCGTCGGGCAGCGCGGGCTTTTGCTCCTCGAGGGCATCTGCCAGGGCCGCCACGCGCTCGACGTCGGCGGGGTAGCGGTCGTAATACTGCTGAGTCTTGGCCGCCATACGCGGGAAGGTGTGCGCGTAGACCTCGCTGGCACTCGCCGGCACGTGCGGAATGCCACCGCAGGTAAAGCTCGCCGTCACGCCCTCGGGGAAGAGCGACAGATAGCTCAACGTCAAAAAGCCGCCGTAGCTCTGGCCGAGTGTGACCCAGGGCTTGCCGCCAAAGCCCACCAGGCGCAGGTACTCAAAGTCGCGCACGATGGAGCTGGCGAGGTGGCGCTTGAGGAAGTCCGCCTGCGAGCGGGCCGCATCGGAGCCTGCCGCCTCGGCGCGCTCGCCCAGTGCGGCAATCGTGCGCCCGTCTACACAGCTGCTGCGCCCGGTACCGCGCTGGTCGGGCAGGACGACGCGGAAGTGCTTGACGGCCTCCTCGATCCAGCCGTCGCTTGTGGGCGACAGCGGACGCGGGCTCTCGCCGCCGGGGCCGCCCTGCAAAAAGAGGAGGAGTGGCAGGTCGTCGTTGATACGGTCGGGAGCGCAAACCACGCGGTAGAAAAGCTTGATGCTCTCGGGTGCGCCGGCGATGGGCGCCGGCATGGCGCCGCGGCGCATGGTGCTGCCGAAGGCCAAAAGCATTGGCTCCAGGCCGCGCCAATCCAAGGGGACGTCGATGCTGTGGTCCTCGACATAGAGGCCGGGGACGTGGTACGAAGTGATGAGGGCCATGCGGTACTTCCGTTCGTTGCGGTGTTTCGGGTTGACCAATTCTACCGCCATGCGCGAGGGCATGCACAAATCGGCTACCATGGTTGGCAAACTACTAAGAGAAAGGGCCGTCCATGTCGGTCGATATAGCCACGTATGTCTACGATCTTGCCGTTGCCGCCAAGGCAGCGTCGGCCTCGCTTGCCACGGCGAGCGACGAGCAGCGCCAGGAGGCCGTGCGCGCCATGGCCGCGGCGCTGCGCGATGGCGTCGATTCCATCGTCGCCGCCAACGAGCTCGATATGTCCGCTGCGCGCGATGCGGGGACCTCGGCGGGGCTCCTCGACCGTCTGCTGCTGACGCCCGAGCGCGTCGAGGGCATGGCCGCCGGCCTGGAGAAGCTCGCTGAGCTGCCCGATCCCGTCGGCCGCGTGCTCGACCACCGCGTACTTGCAAGTGGTGTGGACCTCACCCGCGTGAGCGTGCCGTTGGGCCTGGTCGCCATGGTCTATGAGGCGCGTCCCAACGTGACGGCCGATGCCGCGGGCATCTGCATCCGCACCGGCAACGCCTGCATTCTGCGCGGCGGTTCGCTGGCCTATCACTCGTGCGCCATGATTGCCGAACTGCTGGCCGATGCGCTCGAGGCCAAGGGTTTCCCGCGCGAGGCTATCTCGATGATCGAGTCCACCGATCGCGAGGCCACCGGCGAGCTCATGAAGCTTCGCGGCATCGTCGACGTGCTTATTCCGCGTGGCGGTGCGGGCCTGATCCAGCGCTGCGTGCGCGAGTCGCTTGTGCCGGTTATCGAGACGGGCACGGGAAACTGCCACATCTACGTGCATGAGTCGGCCGACTTTGATAAAGCGCTCAATATTATCGTCAATGCTAAGACCCAGCGCGTGGGCGTGTGCAACGCCGCCGAGTCGCTGCTTGTGGACCGCGCCGTGGCGGATTCGTTTTTGCCGGCGGTCGTGGCCGTGCTGCACGACCACGGCGTGCTGATTCACGGCGACGAGGCCATGTGTGCCGCATGCGCCGCCGCCGGTCTTGCCGAGGGCGACGACTACGTGGACGCGACCGAGGAGGACTGGGGCCGCGAGTACCTGGCGCTCGAGATGAGCGTGAAGGTCGTGGCGAACGAGGACGAGGCCATCGCGCACATCAACCGCTATGGCACTATGCATTCCGAGGCCATCATCGCCGAGGACGCGGACGCCTGCGAGCGCTTTTTGGATGAGATCGATGCCTCGGCCGTGTATGCCAACGCCAGCACGCGCTTTACCGACGGCGGCGAGTTTGGCCTGGGCGCCGAGATCGGCATCTCGACCCAAAAGCTCCACGCCCGCGGCCCCTTTGCCGCCGAGGCCCTCACCACCTACAAATACAAGCTCCGCGGCACCGGCCAGGTCCGCCCCTAAACCTACCAAAAAGGGACAGGTTTATTTTGGCAGGTTTTATCTGCGGTTTTGCCGGGCGACGCGTTCGCCCGGCTTTTTTCTCCGTATGCCTTTTCTGCCTTTCGGCTTGAGCCGCGGCGATATACGATAGTGACACCGTGTCTTAGCACCGACTCACCTGGAGGTATTGCCATGTCTCAGACGCTTTCCGCCGGAATCACCCGCGACCGTGCGTTCGAATTGCTCAACGAGCACAACAAAGATCCGTTCCACATCACCCACGGCGAGACGGTCGAGGGCACCATGCGCTACTTTGCGCGCGAGTTCGACCCCGAGAACGAGGAGTTTTGGGGCATCGTCGGACTGCTGCACGACTTGGATTGGGAGGAGCATGAGGACGACCCCGTGAACCACACCATCTATGCGGCCGAGATTCTGGAGGGCGAGGGTGCATCGCCCGAGCTCATCCGCGCCATCCAGACGCATACCTCGGACTTCAATGCCTCGCTGCCCAAGCCTGAGCTGCAGATGGAAAAGATCCTGTTTGCCTGCGACGAACTTACCGGCCTGATTGGGGCTGCCGTGATCATGCGTCCGAGCAAGAGCGTCATGGACTTTACGACCAAGTCGCTCAAGAAGAAGTTCAAGGACAAGCGCTTTGCCGCCGGCTGCTCGCGCGACGTGATTACGCAGGGCGCCGAGATGCTGGGCTGGGAGCTCCCCGAGCTTTTCGACCGCACCATCGCGGCCATGCAGTCCTTCGCGCCCGACCGCGACACCTTCCAGGCCTAACCTGCCAAAAAGGGACAGGTTTATTTTGGTAGGTTTTATCTGGGAAAACGCTCCCGTTGAACGTTATTCAGCGGAAGCGTTTTCTGTTTAACATGGTGGCGCTTGCGAATGGCGGCGCCTCGCGGCAGGCAGCTGCGCTTCGCCGTACCCGTAACTCGGCAAACGCGACGCTAGGACGCGTTCTTGATAATCCATATTCCGAGTCCGGTCAGCAGCTGAACCTGCTTAACGGTTAGCCCTTCTTTTCGAAGCTCGAGAATCGCCTCGTTGCGAAGTGGCTTGGAGACGGATTTGAGTTCCGTCGGAGCGCATCCTGCGACACTCTGCACGATTGCCGTGCCAAATGAATATGGTTTCCCATAAGGCACCAAGCGATAAGCTCGATATTGTGTTTGGGGAGGATTGCATCGAGGATCTGAAGCATGGCGATTCGGTCCTCGGCATCGTCAAACAGCAATTGCCCTCCGTTTCCACGCAACGTGACGTGGAAATAACCGGTTGGTGACTTTGAACGAGGTTTTCTCGGCATGGCCCCTCCTTTAGCTTGGATGGGCTGAAGATACCTCATTCGGGGGCTTCGGTTGTCGAGATTCAGTTCACCGACTATAGCTGCTACCTGCCGAAATGTTATTGCGTTTTCAAATTGATGCTTTTTAATGGTAATTGAGCAAGACGGGTGCGCTTGTTGCGGATACGGGCGTTGGTTGCGTCGATCTGGACGGCCCTCGCGTGATGTCATCACAAATGGGCTTCACGCATTTTCGCGGCGATAAAAAATGGCCGGGGCTTACAAACAAAACGGAGCACCCGACCATTTACCAATTGTTTGTTGACGTTTCCCCAGATAAAACCTGCCAAAATAAACCTGTCCCTTTTTGGCAGGTTAGTTGAGGGCGGCTTGGGATAGGCGGGCTTCGGCGTCCTCCTCGGTGACGCCCAGGGCCACGGCAATCTCCTCGATGGAGCGGCGCTTGGCTTCCTTGAGTACGCGCATGTAGTAGGAGCTGGGTTTTTTATCTGCTTCCTCGGCCTGGCGAATACGGTGCATCATTGTTTTTGCCACGCGGACCGTCTCGGGCGCACCCAGCTTGAGCTGCTGCTTAAAGTGCGTCTCCTCGAGCGAGCTGTTGCGCTCGGTAAAGGTGTCGCACTCCAGCTCGTCGTAATGGCTCAGTAGGTGCTCGGCATCTTGCTGGGAGATGGCGGCATGCAGACGGTCGGCCTGCGCCACGGGGTACATGAGGATCGTCTGCGCATGTCCCTGCTTGGTCTCGAGCAACAGCATGGGCTGCGGTGTGTCTTCCCTAAAACCGACGACGGTGCAGACTCCCTGACCCGGATGAATGACGTGTTGACCGATTGAGAACATGCTACCTCCAACTTATACGAATTTACGTATGTCTAGAATACCACGCTGACGTGCGCAAACCCTTACTTTATGCAGGAAAAGCACACAAATCTGATAGGTAAGAGTATTCGATATTCTGAGCTGCCCATGCAGATGTTTATGCATTTTCGGCGGGTGCACAACCAGCAGGCAGACCGCCATCTTTGAATGGCCTTGCGACAACTGTGGTCAATTATGTGCATATGCAATATCGATTGACTTTACCCTGCGACAGTAGTTACCGCTTGTGATAGAGTGCTGCAAACTCTGGCTTTTGCCCTACGAGTGACCAAGAGCTCGGGGGCTTTAACACAAGGAGGATCTATGCCCGAGAAGATTGAAGAGCTGGTACGCGCTGCGCTTGCTGCGGCCCAGGAGGCCGGCGACCTTTCCGCATTTGAACTTGACGATTGCGCTATCGAGCGACCGGCTGACACTTCTCATGGCGAGTGGACCTCCACCATGGCCCTGAAGTCCGCCAAGCTGGCTCACTGCGCCCCGCGCAAGATCGCCGAGGCCGTCGTAGCCCATATGCCCGAGGATCCCGCGATCGAGAAGGTCGAGATCGCCGGCCCTGGCTTCATCAACTTCTACCTCTCCGTCGCCGTCAAGAACGCTATCTTCGGCGAGGCTCGCGAGAAGGGCATGGACTTCGCTAAGTCCAACGTCGGCGGCGGCCTGAAGACCCAGGTCGAGTTTGTCTCCGCCAACCCCGTCGGCCCCATGCATATTGGCCATGGCCGTTGGGCCGCTCTGGGCGACTCCCTCTGCCGCGTTATGGACCATGCCGGTTACGATATCCAGCGTGAGTTCTATATCAACGACCACGGCTCTCAGATGAACACCTTCGGCAACTCCATCAGCACGCGCTATATGCAGCTTGCCGACATCATCGCCAAGCAGGGCGTGGATATCGACGAGGCTCACAAGCTGCTGATTGCCGACCGCGATGCTTTTGTTGCCGACGAGAACGACGAGCATCCCGAGACCCATCCGTATCAGGACAACTTTGCCGAGACTCTGGGCAAGGATTCCTACGGCGGCGACTACATCATCGACGAGGCCGCCGAGTTCTGGCGCACCGACGGTGACAAGTGGGTCGACGCCGATCCGCAGGAGCGTATGGAGAGCTTCCGCGAGCGCGGCTACGTAAAGATGGTCGACAACATGCGTAATCTCTGCCACGCCGTCAACTGCGACTTCGATCGTTGGTTCTCCGAGCGCTCGCTGTACGTGAAGGACACCGAGGGCGAGACCGCCGGCACCTCCGCCGTCGACCGCGCTTTTGAGAAGCTCGACAAGATGGGCTACCTCTACACCAAGGACGGCGCTCTGTGGTTCCGCTCCACCGACCTGGGCGACGACAAGGACCGCGTCCTGATCAAGTCCGACGGCGAGTACACCTACTTCGCCTCCGACGTCGCCTATCACTGGGACAAGTTCCAGCGCGTCGACCACGTCATCGACATCTGGGGCGCCGACCACCATGGCTACATCGACCGCGTCCGCTGTGTCTGCGACGCTCTTGGCTATCCCGGCAAGTTCGAGGTTCTGCTGGGCCAGCTCGTCAACCTGCTGCGCAACGGCAAGCCCGTCCGTATGTCCA
Source organism: Collinsella sp. SGI.033 (assembly GCF_050315135.1). Classification (NCBI taxonomy): domain Bacteria; kingdom Bacillati; phylum Actinomycetota; class Coriobacteriia; order Coriobacteriales; family Coriobacteriaceae; genus Collinsella; species Collinsella sp. SGI.033. Next base: position 31,257 of record NZ_JBNPOK010000008.1, on the reverse strand, counting down.
AGCGCAAGGGCACCATGGTGACCCTGCAGGAGCTTGTTGACGAGGTCGGCTCCGACGCCGCCCGTTACACGCTCATCTCCAAGAGCTCCAACCAGATGGTCGACTTCGATATCGAGGCCGTTAAGAAGCGTGATAACTCCAACCCGGTCTACTACGTGCAGTACGCTCACGCTCGTGTGTGCTCCATTCTGCGCCGTGCCGCTGACGTTACGCCCGAGCAGGCTGACGAGATGGGCATGAAGGCCGTCGCCGCCAAGGCCATCGGCGAGAACGTCGATTACTCGCTGCTGACCGACCCGACCGAGCTTGCCCTTTCGCGTAAGCTCAACGAGCTCACCGACCTCATTGCCAGCTGTGCTCGCGACCGCGCCCCGTTCCGCCTGACGCACTTTGCCGAGGAGCTCGCCGGCGACTTCCACAGCTTCTACGCTGCCTGCCAGGTGCTTCCGAGCGAGGGCCGTCCCGTCGACCCCGAGCTTTCGCGCGCCCGTCTGGCCGCTTGCGACGCCGTCCGCGTGACGCTCGCCCTGGTGCTCACCCTCGTTGGCGTTTCTGCACCCGAGCAGATGTAATCTACGGGTCGTTTGACCGTGTAGGTTTGGCTTTGCTGAGCCCTATAAGCCCGATCTCCCATGCGGAGGTCGGGCTTTTTGCGTTTGGCGGGGCTTTTTGGCGTGTTGAAAAATGCTACAAAAACGCAACTATACCGGTTTACGGGGCTGAATCGCTGCCTGGCGACCATAGCAACAGCAGCGAAAATAAAATCGCAGGTAGACGGCTTGCCGCATATTAAAAATGCAGGGTATGGTTGGCTTACGCCGTTCTTGCACCGTAATCCGCGATCGTTTTGAAAACGACCCCTTGGGGACGGAGGAAAACGGATCATTTTTGTCCGGTGGGAGAGCGGTGCGAAACCCTCCGCCACGAAACGGGCTTATCTACTACGTTTAGTCGCATACCCCGAACCATGCCGAAAAGTACGATATTAAAACCGCAGGTAGCGGGCTTGCGATTTTAGGAAGATCGAGGGGATGGTCAGGGGTCGCGGGTCAAACGTAGTAGATAGGCGCGTTTCGTGGCGCGGCTATTCCGGATGCCACGGCTTCACTCCTCTGGTGCGACAGAGGAAGCGCTTTTGAGGGAGAGTGTCCCTTTTGACCAGTTGTATAAGAACGTCCAATGACTAAGTTGCAGGTGACAGTGGTTGTGTTACACTAACGCTGCGTATTTGACGTAATCATCTCGATACAGATCAATGATGCCCGTTGTGTTTTGAACGGAGCTAGACTGTTTAGCCGCCCTGAAGGTTTATGCAGGGAGCATGTGATCACAGGGCTTTAAAAGAAAGTTGAGCAAACACTGTGTCTGATCAACAGCAAGAAAATGAAATAAGCACGGCACAAACCACTCCCACTGCACCGGTTGCGTTGGACCAAATCGCGAAACCCGCACCGTCGCAGGCGTCGGTCCCCGAGACACACCAGAACGCTGCCTCGGCTTTGAGTGAGAAGCCTGTTCCCGTCGCACCTGTTACCGGGGAGGAGGCTGCGCCCGTGAAGCCCAAGCGCACGCGTCGTGTGGCCAAGCCCGCTGCGGATGGCGATGAGGCCGCAAAGCCCAAACGCCGCACCACGCGCACGACGCGTGCCAAGCGTCCGGTTTCCGTCGAGGTTTCGGCGCCGCTTTCAGATGAGGTTGCGCAGGCCCGCGCGCTTGCGCAGATCAGCGAAGCCCAGGTTGTTCGTGCTCGCCGTCGTGCCGCCGAGCGCGATGCCGCGGCTCTGACCGAACTCGCGGCTCCGTCCGCCCCCGAGGCGCCTTCGGCTCCGGCTCCCGAGCAGGTAGCAGAAAAGCCGGCTCCGCGCACGCGCCGTCGCACGGCGGCCAAGGTCCAGCAGGCTGCCGAGCAGGCTTCGTCCGATGCCGCCGAGACCCCGGTTCGCTCTGCGGCGGTGGAGGACGCTTCCTCTGCTGAGTCTGTCGTGCCTGCCGAGGCCGGCGGTGCATTTGTCGTCGATCCTGCTTTGCGCCCGCATCGCCGCGGCCGCAAGCCCAAGGCATTTGTCGAGGCGGAGAAGGCGGCCGCTGCCGCGGCTTCTGTCCAAGATGCCCCGGCGTTCGTCGAGCCTACAGCGGCTGCCGTGGTTTCGGCCGTGGGTGCTGATGTTCCTGAGGTCGCTGTTTCTGCCGCTGCCGAGTCTGCCGACGTTCGTCCCGGGCGCAGCCGTCACACCGCAGCCAAACGCCCAGCTAAGGCAGAGGCGAAGTCCGGCGCCGAATCTGCGGTAGCTGAGTCTACCGAGGCGAGTGTCGACACGACTCCCGAGACGGAGGGCACCGATCGGTCGGCAGGCGAGAAGCCCAAGCGCACGCGCAAGAAATCTTCCAAGACCAAGTCTGCCGAACAGCAGGGGGATGCTGAGCAACAGCCCGAGTCCGACGCTAAGTCGGACGGCGAGACCCCGGCGACCGCCGATGCGCCTACGACGCCTGCCGTCGAGAGCGCTGAGGCCGAAGAGGGTTCCCGCCCCAACCGCCGTCAGCACAAGCGCAACGATGAGCGCAGCGAGCGCAAGGATGATCGCAACAACGACCGCCGCAGCCGTCAGCGCGACCGCAAACAGCGCAACAAGGAGCGCAACGCAGCTCCGACCGAGCCAACGCTTTCGCGCGAGGAGCTCGCGGCCATGAAGGTCGCCGAGCTGCGCGAGAAGGCCAAGGAGTTCGAGATCGAGACGACCGGCAAGAAGAAGGCCGAGCTCGTCGAAGAGATCTACACCACAGCCGCGAAGGCCGAGGGCTTCCGCGATATTAAGGGCATCCTGCAGATTCGCCCGGACAGCTCCGGCATCATCCATGCCCACGGCTACATGAAGTCCAATGACGACGCCTTCGTGCCCGCCTACCTCATCCGCTCCGCGCGTCTGCGCACGGGCGACGTGATCGAGGGTTCGCTTCGTCCCTCGCGCGGCGGCGACAAGCGTGCCGGTCTCGCCAAAATTACGACCGTCAACGGTCTTGATCCTGAGCAGGCCCGTAACCGCCCCAAGTTCGGCGATCTCACGCCGGTCTACCCCAATGAGCCGCTGCGCATGGAGCATGGCAAGGATTCCATTACCGGTCGCGCCATCGATATCGTGTCGCCGATCGGCAAGGGTCAGCGTGGCCTGATCGTGTCACCGCCCAAGGCCGGTAAGACCACGATTCTCAAGAAGATCTGCCAGTCTATCTCGATCAACAATCCCGAGGTGCACCTCATCTGCCTGCTCGTCGACGAGCGCCCCGAAGAGGTCACCGATATGCAGCGCTCCATTGAGGGCGAGGTCGTGGCCTCGACCTTCGATATGCCCGCCGACAACCATACCCGCGTGGCCGAGCTCGTCATCGAGCGCGCCAAGCGCATCGTGGAGTTGGGCGGCGACGTCGTGGTGGTTCTCGACTCCATCACGCGTCTTGCCCGTGCGTACAACCTGGCGGCGCCCGCCTCGGGCCGCATCCTTTCGGGCGGCGTCGATTCGGCGGCCCTGTATCCGCCCAAGCGCTTCCTGGGTGCTGCCCGCAATATCGAAAACGGCGGCTCACTCACCATCCTTGCTTCCGCCCTTATCGATACCGGCTCCAAGATGGACGAGGTCATCTTTGAGGAGTTCAAGGGCACCGGCAACATGGAGCTCAAGCTCGATCGCGATCTGGCCGACCGCCGCATCTTCCCGGCCATCGACCCCGTTGCCTCGGGCACGCGCAACGAGGACCTGCTGGTCGACGAGCAGATGCGTCCGTTTGTCTTTGGCCTGCGCCGCATCCTCGCCGGCATGAACAATACCGAGCGCGCGGCAGCATCGTTTATCAAGGGCCTCAAGGGCACCAATACCAACCAGGAGTTCCTGGTGCGTTCGGCCAAAAAGCACAGCGACTACGAGCAGATGTTCTAGTCCGTCCGCTGCACGCGACAGCAACCATAGACATGCCAGAAGGGCCGGGGTTTAGATCCTGGCCCTTTTCGTATAGCCGCTCGCCAACGATTATTGACCTCACGACCGGCAAGCAGCGATTTTCCCGTTTCAATTCCGCTTCGTCGCTTGCAATCCCCAAGGGTGTTTCGCATAATAGCAGTTAAGCTTCGCGACGGAAAACGCAGATGAAACGAACCATATACCGTTGCTTTGGGGCTCAGGCCCCGCTTCATCTTCTCTCGCGCAGCCAACTGAATGATGCGATTTGGGTGCTGGAAGATGGGGAGAGCTCATGGCTTCTTCTGATGCAACACAACGAGCAGTCCTTGCCGGACTTTCCTGCGGGATCGGCCTTGCCGCACCCGTGGTCGTGTATGCCGCTACACTGCCGTTTTCGTCAATCAACGAGACGGTTGTCGCGGGTGCTGTTCCCTTTGCCGTGGGCGCAGTGGCCGGCGTGGGTATCTATGCCGCCTCGCTGGGTATCTCTGAGTATCGTGCGGAGCACGATGGCCGCCTGTTTGAGCCCGATGCCGTGGGCGGAGCCGCTCAGTTTAGTCGGACCTACAACGAGTTCAAGACCGCCTCTATTCCCGTTCAGCAGGAGGAGGCTGCTCCCCGGGCTGCTTCTCCTGTCACTTTGGACGAGCAGGGTCAATCCTCTTCGCTTCTCTCCGGTCTGACCGGCGCGTTTCAGCGCCGTCATGCCGATGATGGCGTTCCGACCATCGCCCGTGCCGCCAACGCCATGGACGAGGCCGATGCCTGGGCTATGATCGATAGCATGCTCGACGACGATTCGCCGGTTAGCTGCGATCCCGCTCGCTCGCGCGATGTCTACCAGGTCGCAATTGACGAGCTCACAAACGGTGAAAAGACTGGCTCCTATAACCGCGACGACATCGCTGCTGCCGCACGTGCCGTCTCGGGCTCTCATGCCGCCCCTGCGGGCAGCACTGCAGCTTTCGTGGCGCTTGTGGCCAACGCTGCCAATAATGCCGCCTATAACGGTGCTTCTTCGGCTGCGTACACCTCTGCCGCGGCGGCCGCTTCGACCGGCCAGCAGGGCGCAGCTCAGCCGGCTCCTGTCGCCGACCCCCTTGCCGATGAGCCCCTGGTTGTCGACGAGGAGACCATCGCCGCTCGTCGTGCTGCCGAAAGCTCGCTTTGGGGCGCTTCGGCCCAAATGCAGGCCGCGGAGGCGGTGCCGTACAACGCCAAGCTCGCCAGCATGCCCATCATTTCCGATGCCAAGGGTGTGGATCTCGCCGATTTGGACGAGCCCGCCGCCATCACTGCCTCTATCGATGCCCAGAATCGCGTGGATACCGACAGTCTCCCCGATGCCTCCCTCGAGGAAGATATCCCCATGGCCGATTATTCGGGCCACGAGGACATGTGGGCCGCCGCCATGGCGATCATGGCCGAGGTCGCCGAGCCCGCCCCCGCGCCGATGCCCACGCCTGCGGCCTCACCTGTGTCTGTTGCTCCCGTCTATGTCGGCCGCCACAGCTCCGTGTTTCCCGAGGATACCGCGCGTATCTCGCGCGAGGGTATCGAGCGCGCCGAGGCTATCGCCGCCGGCGTTATGGAAAACCGTCGCCACGAGCGCGTCAATCAGATCCTTGAGGAAGAGATCGAGCGCCTGCAGTCCTCTACCGCCAAGCGTACGGGCCGTGCCTATTTGAGTGTTATCGAGGGCGGTACCGCCAGTTTTACGCCGCTACGTGCCGAGGCCTAGTTCTGCATGATTAAGATCGATCGTAAGTGGGCGGTTGCGGCCTGCGCCATGGTGTTGCTGATTTGGGGCAATTCACTGGTTCCCGGCACGGGGTCCGGCTCACTGAGCCTGGCGATCATGGAGGACGTCCGCGGGCTATTGCATAGCTTGAGCCTGCCGTATGAATGGGTAACCAACTTTGTCGTCCGCAAGTGCGCACACTTTACCGAGTATATGGTGCTTGGTGTTTTGGTGACACATGCCTTTGATATCGAGGGTCGACGCACTTTTGACAGACTGCTTCCCACGGTGGTTTTTCTGTTGCTGGTCCCCTCAATCGACGAGACGATTCAGTTATTTGTGCCGGGGCGCGCCGGTATGATCACCGACGTGATGATTGACTGCTGCGGAGCGGCTACCGGCGTCGTGCTCCGATATCTCCTCCGATCGCTTGTATGCACCAGAAAGGCCGCCTAGGACGTTTTGCTTGGTCCTAGACGGCCTTGTGCGTTTGGGGGCCCTGCAGGACGCGATAGCGTTGTCTGCGCGTTATACGGGCCCGGCAATACCGTGTGTCGTTGGTGCACCCTTTACTGGAGCGCCTGTGCGCCAAGGGCCAGACAGCCCATGATGCCCTGCTTACCCTCGAGGCTGTTGTTGACAATGTAGGTATCGATGTCATTGACCTCGGGCGTGACGATATAGCCGTTGAGCATCTCGGCGCACTTTTTGCGGGCGAGCGGCACGATGGGGGTGTGGTCGGCCACGCCGCCGCCGATGATGATCTTTTGCGGCGCATAGCACAGCGTGTAGGTCATGAGCGCCTGTGCCAGATAGCCTGCGAGCAGGTCCATGGCCTCCGGGTCATCGGCCATGTCTCCGGCGCTTTTGCCATCCCAGCGCTTTTTAATGCCGGGGCCTGCGATGAGGCCCTCGAGGCAGTTGTCGTGGAAAGGGCAGCCGCTGTGCTCGCCGATGGTGTCGCGCGGATCGCGTGTGACCAGGATGTGCCCTGCCTCGGGATGCATCATGCCATGAACGAGCTGGCCGCCCGAGAGCACGCCGGCGCCCACGCCGGTGCCGATGGTCAGATACACCACGTCGGTGAGGCCCTGGGCGCAGCCAAAGGTGACCTCGCCCAAGCAGGCGACGTTGACGTCGGTATCGTAGCCACAGGGAATATTGAGCTCGTTTTGGATGGTGCCCAGCAGGTCAAAGTAACGCCATGCCGTCTTCGGCGTCTCCAAGATCTTGCCGTATTGGGGCGAGGCAGGGTTGACTGCGGTGGGGCCAAAGGCGCCGATGCCCAGCGCGGCGATGCCCTTGTTTGCAAACCAGGCGTTGACGGCCTCAACGGTCTCCTGCGGGGTCGTGGTTGCGATCTGCTCACGCTCCAGAACCGTACCGTCTGCATAGCCCGTGGCACAGACCATCTTGGTGCCGCCGGCCTCGAGCGCTCCGATAAGCTGCTGCTCTGCCATAGTATTCCTCCCCCTGGGACGAGTTGCTCCGTGGCTAAAGTATAGCGCTTTAAAAAAATTAAGAAAGCGCTATAAAAAGAAGCCCCACAACGCGCGTGCGGTGCGGGGCTTCTTTGGGTGCTTTAGTTGCCGGGCCGTCCTTACCCGCGCGGCTTGATTTTATCGCGTAGCGACTTGAGGTTCTCCAGCGCCGCGTTAATCGTCTCGTCTCGCTTGGCAAAGTGGAGGCGAATCAGATGGTTGACGGGCTCACGGAAGAAGCTCGAGCCGGGCACGGCGCCCACGCCCACCTTAGACGCGAGGTCCTCGCAGAAGTCGAGGTCGCTGTCATAGCCAAACTCAGAGATGTCCATCATGACGTAGTAGGCGCCCTGCGGCACGTTATGCTCAAGACCAATGCTATCGAGCCCCTGACAGAACAGATCGCGCTTGGCTGTGTAGAGATCGAGGACCTCCTGGTAATAGCTGTCGTCGAAGTTGAGGGCGGTGACGACGGCTTCCTGCAGGGGAGCGGCGGCACCCACAGTGAGGAAGTCGTGGACCTTCTTGATGCGCTCGGTAATCTGGGCCGGGGCGATGGTGTAGCCCAGACGCCAGCCGGTGATGGAGTACGTCTTGGATAGCGAACTGCAGCTGATGGTGCGCTCGAACATGCCGGGCAGCGTGGCCATATAGACGTGCTCGTGGGGCGCGTAGACGATGTGCTCGTATACCTCGTCGGTGATGCAGTAGGCGTCGTACTTTTTGCAGAGATCGGCGATAAAGGTGAGCTCTTCGCGCGTAAAGACCTTACCGCAGGGATTGGAAGGGTTGCATAGGACGATGGCCTTGGGGTCGTTGTCGCGGAAGGCCGCCTCGAGTGTCTCGCGGTCAAAGTCGAATGTGGGCGGGTTGAGCGGCACGTAGATGGGCTCGGCACCCGAAAGGATCGTGTCGGCGCCGTAGTTCTCGTAGAACGGCGAGAAGATGACGACCTTGTCGCCGGGGTTGGTGACCGTCATCATGGCAGCCATCATGGCCTCGGTGGAGCCGCAAGTGACCACGATGTTCTGGTTGGGGTCGATCGGCATGCCCATAAAGTGCTCCTGTTTGGCGGCAAGCGCCTCGCGCATGGCCTGGGAACCCCAGGTGATGGAGTACTGGTGGTAGAGCGGCTTAGGGTCGGTGGCGATGGTGCTCAGGCTCTTGAGCAGCTGCGCTGGGGGATCAAAGTCGGGGAAGCCCTGCGAGAGGTTGACGGCGCCGTACATATCGGAGATGCGCGTCATGCGGCGGATGACCGAATCGGTAAACGTTGCCGTGCGATTGGAGAGTTCTTTCATGCTTGTCCTTTCGAACATCGGGGTGGGGCAAGTTTACTCCTGTGGAACCGGTGGGATTTGCTCGAAATGGATCCGAAAAACTCTTTTCAAAATTCTTGAAAATTGGGGCTTGCGTCGCGTGGCGTTCCTTGCAATAATAGTCGAGCGCGAAGCGCACAGGACACGGTGGGTGTAGCTCAGTTGGCTAGAGCGACGGGTTGTGGTCCCGTAGGTCGAGGGTTCGAGTCCCTTTACCCACCCCAGTTCTTGCTTCGTGTTGATATCGGGTCGTTAGCTCAGTTGGTAGAGCAGGGGACTCTTAATCCCAAGGTCCAGGGTTCGACCCCCTGACGGCCCACCACACGATATCTCCTCTAAAGTCCGCTACTACGGACTTTAGCTTTGGGTCGTTAGCTCAGTTGGTAGAGCAGGGGACTCTTAATCCCAAGGTCCAGGGTTCGACCCCCTGACGGCCCACCAAAGCATGTTAAAGCGACTGGCTTCGGCTAGTCGCTTTTTTGTTGACCTCGCATGGGGTCGAACCCGAAAGGGCGCGGAGCTGAGGAAACGCGTAAGCGTTTGCCAGCGCAGCGCGCAAGGCGCGAAGCGCCGCAGCGGTCGCCTGCGCAGCAGGCTGACCCCCTGACGGCCCACCAAAGCATGTTAAAGCGACTGGCTTAGGCTGGTCGCTTTTTTTGTTGACCATACATGGGTCGAACCCGAAAGGGCACAGACGCTTTACAAGTCGAGCCTGCCCTGGGGGTCGGTGAATCCGTCTGTGCCCTCCTTGAGTTTTTTCTCGTCTGCTTTCACGCGACGTTCGAGCTTCTTTGTATCCTCGGCAGGCGGTAGATTCTCGGGGACAATTCCACGGTCGATGAGGCTGCCACGTACAATGGACCCCGTGCCACCTCGAGCTCACGGGGCCCATAGATATCGATTAGTTGTGTTCTGCTTTAGATGGGTGTCTAGTTTAGTCCGCTCGATAGTGCGATCCGAGGCTTTCGGTCCGTTTGCGCATGGCTTTGACCATTTCCGCTGCCAGCTGAATCTGCGATTGCAGGCGGGCGAGGGCTGCGATTTCGCTGTCCTGGGCTTTCTGCGTGCTCAAGGTCGTTGCCTCCGTCTTCAAGCCCTCAAGCTCGTGTAGTGCCTTGGATAGGCCCCCTTCGGTGCGGTTGATCATGCAATAGGTACTCATCGTGTGCTTAAGGCCGCGGGTCAGGCGCTCGGCGTCTGTTGTGGCAATGCCATGCTGGGGGAGGGCGACATCCGCCTTTGGGGCCACCTCAGGTGCATTCTGTGCTGCTTGGGCTGCCGAGGCGCCCGCGATGCGCCCAAACACGATGCCGTTGGCGCTTGACAGGCCACCAATGCGATCGGCCCCGTGCATGCCGCCTGTCGCCTCGCCGCAGGCATAGAGGCCCTCAACGCCCGTGTACGCGGTCTTGTCGATTTTGATGCCGCCATTGGCGGTGTGGGCATACATCGCCACACGCATCTCGTCGGTCGGCGCGATGCCGTGCTCGTCTTGTAGCCAGGTGGCAAAGGTCTGCACAAACTCGGGAACGTCCTCGCGGGGGAAGTCGTAGTGGAGCGCCAGACCTTCAGCACCCGCTTGATCGATGGCAAGATCGATGGCGCGGGAGGCCAAGCGCGAGGTGAAGGGACCATATCCGGAGCGTTGCTCAAGCAGATCGTCCAGCTTGTCGTCGGCGATATCGACCGGCTGGTCTACATGTACGTAGCGCCAGGTCTTCTCGTTAAAGACAAGGTTGCGCTTGGGCTCGATGAAGCCCGGCATCATCTGCATGAACTCTATATTAGTGAGCGTTGCGCCGTGTGCCAGCGCGATGGACTGCGAGGAGCTGAGCACGTCGGCGGAAGTGAGGCTTCGCTCGAACAGGCCACCCGTGCCGCCCGCAGCGATGATGGTGGCCTTGGCTGCCATAGGTACGAGATGCCCGTTTGTGCGGTCGTAGAGTACGGCGCCGATAATCTTTCCGGTCGTGTCCTCAACAAGATCGATTAGCTCGTGGCGGGGGAGTAGGCGAATGCCGAGAGACTTGATCTGGGCCGTACACGCGTCCTCAAGGGGCTTGCGGGTGAGGCCGCGCCATATGCGCGTCTTATGGTCAAAGCAGGGGATAAACTGCTTTTGCTGAGCGCTCTCGGCGCTTTGCGGGCGTTGGAGCTCAACACCTAGATCCTGCTCGAGCCATTGGATGGCCTGGGGAATACCGTGGACGAACGTCTGGACGAGCGTAGGGTCGGCGACACCGCCGCCGACGGCTCGGATGGTGTCGATGAGATCCTGTTCGTCGTCTTCGTTAACGGGACCGATGAGACCTAGGCCCCAGGTGCCCGGGAAAAAGCTCGATCCGCTCATGGTCTTGCCGGCGCTTGCGACGGCAACGGTCGCGCCCGCGCGCGCCGCTTCTATGGCAGCACAAAGGCCCGCAATGCCAGATCCTATTACCAGTACATCAGTCGATTCCATCGGATTCCTTTCTCGTCCGGCGCATTTTCGCATGGGTGATCGACTAATGCGATGCAAAGGCCGCGCTATTCGGTAAAGGGCGAATATGGCAGGTGGACGTCATACGCATTCGCTGGCTTCGTCTCCGGGCATCTCGTATTTCGCTGCAACTGATATATCGGACATCTATTTTGGAGTAGTCAATTTGAGACGGGGCTTTACGAGCTGTCCTGCGCCTCGGGTCGATCCGCTCGCCACGAAATGGGCCTATCTACTACGTCTGAGCGGTCACCCTCAACCATACCGAGAATTACAAAATTAAAACCGCAGGTAGACGGCTTATTGATTTTCAAAAAACCCAGCTATGGTCGACCTGCGCGGGTTAAACGTAGTAGATGGGCCGTTTTCGTGGAGCAATCCAAAGCGATTGGCTGTTTTGGAATAAAAAAGAGCCGCTATCCGGGTGGATAGCGGCTCCAAGGCTCAACTATATGAGCATCGCGCGGGCGCGATTAGGCCTTGAGGGCCTCCTCGACGGCGACAGCGCAGGCGACGGTGGCACCGACCATGGGGTTGTTGCCCATGCCGATGAGACCCATCATGTCGACGTGCGCAGGCACGGAGGAAGAACCGGCGAACTGGGCGTCGGAGTGCATACGGCCCATGGTGTCGGTCATGCCGTAAGAGGCAGGGCCGGCGCCCATGTTGTCCGGGTGCAGGGTACGGCCAGTGCCGCCACCAGAGGCGACGGAGAAGTACTTCTTGCCAGCCTCGATGCGCTCCTTCTTGTAGGTGCCAGCGACGGGGTGCTGGAAGCGCGTGGGGTTGGTGGAGTTGCCGGTGATCGAGATGTCGACGTTCTCGTGCCACATGATGGCAACGCCCTCGCGGACGTCGTCGGAGCCGTAGCAGTTAACGGCAGCACGGGGACCATCGGAGTAGGGGATGGTCTCGACGACCTTGAGCTCGCCCGTGTAGTAGTCGAACTGGGTCTTCACATAGGTGAAGCCGTTGATGCGGGCGATGATCTGGGCGGCGTCCTTGCCCAGACCGTTGAGGATAACGCGCAGCGGCTTCTTACGAGCCTTGTTGGCGTTCAGAGCCAGGCCGATAGCGCCCTCAGCGGCAGCGAAGGACTCGTGGCCGGCCAGGAAGGCGAAGCACTCGGTGTCGTCGGAGAGCAGCATAGCGCCCAGGTTGCCGTGGCCCAGACCGACCTTGCGGTCCTCGGCGACGGAGCCGGGAACGGTGAAGGCCTGGATGCCCTCGCCGATGATGGCGGCAGCCTCAGAAGCGTTCTTGGCGCCACGCTTGACAGCGAGAGCGCAGCCGAGGGTGTAGGCCCACTCGGCGTTCTGGAAGGCGATGGACTGGGTGTTGTTGACGATCTCACGCGGGTTGAAGCCCTTGTCGGTGCAGATCTGCAGAGCTTCCTCGAGGGAGGCGATGCCGTTGTCGGCGAGGCACTTGTTGATCTTGTCAGCGCGGCGCTCGTAACCTTCGAACGTAACAGTCATAGTTATTTCCCTCCCTTTCTACTCGTGAACCGGGAACACGCTGGCGACGGAGTGAGTCTCCTCGTCGGTGCGCGGGTCGATGTACTTGGCAGCGTTCTCCCACTGACCATAGTGGCCCATGGCGCCAGCGATGGCCTCCTCGGGGGTCTTGCCGGCCTTGACGGCGTCGGTGAACTTGCCGAGGTTCAGGAACTCGAACGCGATGATCTCGTTCTTGTCGTTGAGAGCCATGCGGGTGACGTAGCCCTGAGCGAGCTCGAGGTAACGAGCGCCCTTGGCCTTGGTGCCGAACATGGTGCCGACCTGAGAGCGAAGGCCCTTGCCGAGGTCGTCGAGGGAGGCGCCCACGGGCAGGCCGCCCTCGGAGAACGCGGTCTGGCTGCGGCCGTAAACGATCTGCAGGAAGATCTCGCGCATAGCAACGTTGATGGCGTCGCAGACGAGGTCGGTGTTGAGGGCCTCGAGGATGGTCTTGCCGGGAAGGATCTCGGAAGCCATGGCAGCAGAGTGGGTCATGCCCGAGCAGCCGATGGTCTCAACGAGGGCCTCCTCGATGATGCCGTCCTTGACGTTCAGCGTGAGCTTGCAGGCGCCCTGCTGAGGTGCGCACCAACCCACACCGTGCGTAAGACCGGAGATGTCGGAAATCTCCTTAGCCTGGACCCACTTGCCCTCCTCGGGGATGGGTGCGGGGCCGTGGTATGCACCCTTGGCAACGGGGCACATGTTCTCCACTTCCTGTGAGTACTGCATGCCTCTCCTCTCTATCGTGTTGGCGTCCCGTCTGGAGGTCGTGGCTGGTGATTGCCGGGCGACCCTTCGAAAGGGACATGACATGCAGCCCCTATAATACCGCGAAATGCACGGAATATTCGGCGAACGGCGCAGTTTTCGTAGCGAGAAACGCGGAACTTTCAATTGAAACGATTTAACAAGGTGGTTTGCGGTTATGCGTTACGTTTTAGGGGGTCAGCTTTGGTCAAGTATTTGGTTAGTTCTTGCCCCTGTTGCGGTGTCTAGCCTGTGGTTATGATGCCATTCGCCGTTGGTTTGCCGCCTTTTACCGTCGACGGGTGCCATTTTGCGTGAATGTTTTGATGGCACGTTTCAATCGTGATGTATTGGATGGTATGCAGGTCCCAGCGAAGGGAGCACTATGCAGCGCGTTTGGAAAACGATCACCGGTTTTTACCATGTCTGTGCCCGCGGTATGGGCAGTCAGCGGATCTTTGAGAGCGACGAGGACCGGTGGGAGTTTTTGGAGCTGATGCGCGACTGCTGCCGCGATGCCCAGGTAACGATTGTGGCGTGGTGCCTCATGGGCGACCATGTGGATCTGGTACTTCTGGATTATGAGGACAATATGAGTGCAGCCATGCAACGGTTGCTGTTGACGTATGCTCGTCGGTTCAATAAGCGTACCGGGCGATCGGGCTGCCTGTTCCGGGAACGTTTTGAGCGCCGTTCGCTCGATACCGACCGGCAGGTGATGGAGGCTGTTCGCTCCGTTCACGCCGATCCGCAGGATGCGGGCATCAACCTAATTGAGCGTTATCCCTGGAGCAGCTTTGCGGAGCATCTGCGCGTTTACGACGGTGACGAGGCAGATGCTAGGAGGGGATTTTCCGATCCTTCTTGCATGCTTGAGCTTTTTGGTTCGGCTAAGGCCTTTATTGCCTATTCGCTTTCGACGCCCGACGGCGGCGATCCGGCGATGCGCGATTTGGTAGAGATGGAGTTGGAGCGGCGCGCCTTTGCCGATGAGTTGGCGAAGGGATGCGGGGTTGCGCTCCAGAGGGTTAAAGCGGCGCCGCCGGCGCAGCGCAATATCGTTATTCTTGGCTTGCACGATGCTGGTTTTACGGTGCGCCAGATTGAGCGGTATACGGGGATAAGCAAAAGTACCGCTTCTCGTATTGTGCGCGCCCGTGCTCGAACGGCGGTGCGGACTGATGACAGCCTGGGATAGGGCTGTCTGCCCACTGGGACCATCATTCTAAATGCTTGGACGTTAACTACACTTCTAAATATGCATAGAATGATTGCCGTCTTGCATAAAACAATAGCTCAGTCCGGTTTTGCCCGTGCCTACCCCCGTCCACGCCGTGCAAAAAGCGGAGTTTTCAGCATCGTAGTGCTGTCGGAACTGCTATAACCTTGCAACTTGCGGGCCCCGAGACAATTATTTGTCTGCCAATACGCCCCGAAGCACGCGTTTGCGTCCCCGTAGACCGTAATGCCTGTTCTAAAACGCAATATATACGCGCCCGAAGGCGCTAATCTATGCTCGTGATTTGTATACACATAGCTTGGCGTGCTGAATACTCGCAAAAATGCACGCCGCACCCTATGGGACCCGTCTGCGGCAGGCAGGAGGCGAGCCGGAGCCTAGTAGGACGGTGCCTGGCGCTTTGCTCGGCGTGCCCCGTGGCCCTGTGGCAAGCCTTTGGTACTGTGAAAAACGCTCGTGCTTGCGGTTGGCTGTGCGATAAATGACAGATTGGGCGCCGGAAGCGTGGCTGCGCGTGCGCTCGTTATGAAAAAGCCGAGCCGCCCGTATCGGGCGGCTCGGCAATCAAAAACCTTGGATTCGGGGCATCCGTTACTGGTTAGCCTGACCCTCGAGCATGCCGTCGAGAGTTCGCCAGGCGAGCTCGGCGCATTTGACGCGGGCGGGCATGTGCGAGATGTCCTGGAGCTGGGCGGCCTCGTCCAAGTCTTCCAAGTCTTCCTCGGAGAGCTCCTCGCCACGGATCATGGCGAGGAAAAGCCCTGCCAGACGACGAGCCTCCTCGACCGTTTCGCCCGTGATGAGGTCGGCCATGATGTCGGCGCTGGCTTGGCTGATGGCGCAGCCGTGACCGGTAAAGGACGCCTCCTCGATTACATCGTTCTCGACACGCAGCTGCAGGGTGAGCTCATCGCCGCAGCTGGGGTTGATGCCGTCGTGCTCGTGCGTGGGGGCATCCATCTCGTACTTGTAATCGGGGTGCGAGTTGTGCTCCATAAACGTGGTGGAGGTGTACAGATTACCCATTGAACGTGCTCCAAACGTGATACAGGCCGGCGATGAACTTATCGATATCGGCCTTGTCGTTGTAGAAGGCCACGCTGGCGCGGCAGCAGGCAAGGTTTTCGACCCCCAGCCAGGTGAGCAGCGGCTGCGCGCAGTGGTGACCGGCACGGATGCAGACGCCGTCCATGTCCATGATGCTCGCGACGTCGTGAGGGTGGATGCCCTTGACGTTAAAGCTCACGACTCCGTGGTGGTTGTCCCAATAGATGGAGCCGATGATCTGGACAAAGTCGAGCTGCATGAGCTCGCCCATCAGGTAGTGGACAAGCGCCTGCTCGCGGGCCTGGATGTTTTCGTAGCCCACTGTGTTGACGAGGTAATCGAGCGCCACGCCCGTGGCGAAGATGCCGGCGGCGTCCTGCGTGCCGGCCTCGAACTTCTCGGGGACGGGAGCCCAGACGGCGTCCTGCTCGGTGACCGAATCGATCATCTCGCCACCGGTAAGCATGGGCGGCATGGCGTTGAGCAGATCCATCTTGCCCCACAGCACGCCGATGCCCATGGGGCCCATGGCCTTGTGCGCGCTAAAGGCAAAGAAGTCGGCTCCCAGATCGGCCACATCGACCGGCATGTGCGGCAGCGACTGCGCGCCGTCGACGACCAGATAGCCGCCGTACTTGTGCACGAGCTTGCCGAGATTCTTGACCGGGTTCTCGACGCCCAGCACATTAGAGATCTGACCCACGGCCAGAATCTTGGTCTTGGGGCCAACCTTGGCAAGCACTTCCTCGGTCGTGAGCTGACCGGTCTTGGTGGGGTAGAGGTAGACGAGCTTGGCGCCGGTCTCGCGGCAGACCTGCTGCCACGGAATCAGGTTGGAGTGGTGCTCCATGATAGTGATGACGACCTCGTCACCGGGCTCGAGCACCGTGGGCGCAAAGCTCTTGGCTACCAGGTTGAGCGACTCGCTCGTGTTGCGGGTGAAGACGATCTCGTTGGCCTGGGAGGCGCCGATGAGATCGGCGATCTGCTGGCGCACCTTCGCGATGGCCTCGGTGGCCTCGACGGACAGCGAGTACAGGCCGCGCAGGGGGTTGGCGTTCATACGCTGGTAGAAGTCACGCTCGGCGTCGAGCACGCAGGCGGGGCGCTGCGCGGTGGCGGCGCTATCGAGGAAGGCGATCTCGGGGT
Organism: Collinsella sp. SGI.033; assembly: GCF_050315135.1. Lineage (NCBI taxonomy): Bacteria > Bacillati > Actinomycetota > Coriobacteriia > Coriobacteriales > Coriobacteriaceae > Collinsella > Collinsella sp. SGI.033. Next base: position 14,599 of record NZ_JBNPOK010000008.1, on the reverse strand, counting down.
GCTGCTGGAACAGCGGGAACTGCGCCTTGTAGGGGTTGGTCTCGATGTCGACGATAGGCCAGCCGCGCGAGGCCTCGTCGCTGGCGTCGAATTCCATGGGCTCGGGGGCAGTACAGGTATCGCATTTAACGTGCTCGGTGTCGATCATGCGAGCTCCTCCTCAAAGTTATCGATCAGGTTGTTGCCCAAGCGGACGACGGCGGCGCGGATGCGCTCGTCGGCGGCGGAAAGTGCGGCGTCCTCCAGCTTGGCACGGATGAACAGGTCCTCGGCGGCATTTTGGTCAAGGCCGCGGCAGGCGAGGTAGAACAGCTGCTCGTCGCGGACGTGGCCGATGGTGGCGCCATGGTTGCCGGCAACGTCGTCCTCGTCGCAGAGGATGACGGGAACGGTCTTGTTGTCGACGCCCTTGTTGGCCAAGAGCACCGTCTCGCGCTCGGTGCCGACGGCACCCTTGCAGCCGTGCACGAGATCGATGGTGCCGCGGTAGACCTTCTTGGACGTGCCGGTCAGCACGCCGTTGGCATCGATTTCGCACTCGGTCTTGCGGCCGCGGTGACGAAGCTCGTAGTTAAAGTCGCGCACCTGCTGGCGGGCGCCCAGGTAATCGGTATCGATCGTAACCTTGGCGGTATCGCCCAGCAGGTCGCCGGCAAGGCCGGTGGCGCTGGCGCCAGCACCCAGTACGGTGTGCTGCACGTTGACGCGCGCGCCATCGTCCAGGAACAGGCCGGTGTCGTCGAGCGCGATCCAGCTGTCGTCGAGCGTCTGCGTACAGGCAACGTTGACGGTGGCGTACTCGTGAGCACACACGCGCAGCACGGAGCCTACGACGCCCTCGCCGGCAACGGGGGAGTCCAGGGCGATCTGCAGGTCGAGCGTTGCCTGCGGGCGGGCGACGACATCGATGGCGGCAATCGCAGCCGCGGCGTCGACGCCGCTCACGCGCACGGTAACCGTGGCACGGCCGTAGGCGGGCACGTCGATGACGATACGCTTGGTGGCGTGGCCGGCCAGGTAGGCGTAGGCGGCCTCGCCCATGCCGGTCTCGAAGGCCTCGGCAGGGGAGAGCTCCTCCTCGAGCTTGATGGCACCGGCCTGGTAGACGGAGGTGGCAGGCACGTCGAGCTCGGTCTCGGGTGTGATGCGGGCGCGGTCGGCGGCGTCGCCGGGGGCTGAGGCGCGGCGCTCGGGGAAGCGCTCGGCCATGGCGTCCATGGCGGCGTCGAAGGCTTCGGCCGTGCCATGGATCTGCTCGTCCAGGCCCTCGACCTCAACGGCCTCGGCAGGAGCGGCAGCAAGTTCGTCCGAAAGCTCGAGCTTAGTCTGGTTCATCTTGAGCCAGCCCCATGTGGCGGCCGGCATCGCGTTGACGCCCCCGATCTCCTGCAGCACGCCGTCTCGGGGCTCCGACCCTCCTCGCGTACCTTTAGTACGCGTCGTCGGGCTCGTCGCTCCCGATACGTCGCACTGCAGAAGCTCGGATGACGTAAATGCGTTCGGCGTGTTCGTGGTCTGATTCATTATCCGATCGCTCCTTCCATCTCGAGCTTGATCAGGTTGTTCATCTCGACGGCGTACTCCAGCGGCAGCTCCTTGGAGACCGGGTTGGCAAAGCCGTTGACGATCATGGTGCGGGCCTCTTCCTCCGAGATGCCGCGGCTCATCAGATAGAACACCTTGTCGTCGCCAATGCGGCCGATGGTGGCCTCGTGGCCGATGTCGACGTTCTTGGCGCGGATGTCCATGGCGGGGATGGTATCGGAGCGGCTCTGGTCGTCGAGCATGAGCGACTGACAGCTCACGGTTGCCTTGGAGCCCTCGGCCTTGGGCGTGGCCACGATGGAGCTGCGGAAGGTCTGGATGCCACCGCTCTTGGAGATGCCCTTGGTCTCGACGGTCGCCGAGGTCTCGGGCGCGTTGAGTACGACTTTGCAGCCGGTATCGAGGTTCTGGCCGGCGCCGGCAAAGGTGATGCCGGTAAAGCTCGAGCGGGCGCGGCGGCCGTTGAGCACGCTCATGGGGTAGAGGTAGCCCACATGGCTGCCGAAGGAACCGCTGATCCACTCGATGTCGCCGTCCTCATCCACGCGCGCACGCTTGGTGTTGAGGTTGTACATGTTCTTGGACCAGTTCTCGATGGTCGAATAGCGCAGGTGCGCGCGCTTGCCCACAAAGAGCTCCACAGCACCGGCGTGGAGGTTGGCCACGTTGTACTTGGGCGCGGAGCAGCCCTCGATAAAGTGCAGGTCGGCGTCGTCCTCGACGATGATGAGCGTGTGCTCAAACTGGCCGGCGCCCTTGGCGTTGAGGCGGAAGTAACTCTGCAGCGGAAAATCGAGCTTGGTGCCCTTGGGCACGTAGACAAACGAGCCGCCCGACCACACGGCGCCGTGCAGGGCCGCAAACTTGTGGTCGGTGGGCGGGATGAGCGTCATAAACTTCTCGTGGATGAGCGGTTCCCACTGCGGGTCGTGCAGAGCCTCCTCGATGCCGGAGTAGACGATGCCCATCTTGGACGCGGTGTCCTGCATGTTGTGGTAGACGAGCTCGGAGTCGTACTGCGCGCCGACGCCCGCCAGGTAGCTGCGCTCGGCCTCGGGGATGCCCAGGCGCTCAAAGGTGTTCTTGATGTCGTCGGGCACCGACTCCCAGTCGTGCTTTTGGTCGGTGTTGGGCTTGACGTAGGTGACGATGTTGTCCATGTCCAGGCCCTCGATGGAGGGGCCCCACGTCGGGTCGGGAAAACGGTTGAAAATCTCGAGGGACTTGAGGCGCAGGTCGAGCATCCACTGCGGCTCGTCCTTTTTGGCGCTGATCTCGCGCACGATGTCAGGCGTGATGCCGGCGTCGAGGCGCTCGAATCCCTCCTCGCCATAGGTAAAGTCGTAGAGGCTGCGGTCGATGTCCGCGACCTCGGTGCGGTTCTTGGTCATTGCGTCGCCCCTTTACGCCTGCTGCTCGGCAGCGGCGGCCTCGGCCTGGGCGCGCTGCTCGGCGGCCTCGCGCTCGAAGGTCTCAAAGCCGTTCTTGTCGATCCAGGAGATCAGCGAGGCGTCGTCCTCGCGCACGATGTGGCCCTTGACCATAACGTGGACGCGGTCGACATCCAGGTGCTCCAGGATGCGTGTGTTGTGCGTGATGATGAGCATGGAGCCGTTGCAGCTCTTGCGGTAGGCGTCCATGCCGTGGCTGACGGTGGACAGGGCGTCGACGTCCAGGCCGGAGTCGGTCTCGTCCAGGATGGCGAGTTTGGGCTGCAGCAGCAGAAGCTGGAGCATCTCGACCTTCTTTTTCTCGCCGCCCGAGAAGCCTACGCCCAGTTCGCGGTTGAGGTAAGCGGTATCCATGTTGAGATCGGCCGCGAGCTCCTTGACGCGACGGCGGAATTCCTTGCCCTTCATCTCCAGGCCGGGGCGGCCGGCGATGCTGGCGCGCAAAAAGCTCGACAGCGGCACGCCCGGGATCTCGACCGGAGCCTGGAAGCTCAGGAACAGGCCGGCGCGCGAACGCTTGTCGGTGGTGAGCTCGGTGATGTCCTGGCCGTCAAAGACGATGCGCCCGTTCTGCACGGTATAGACGGGATCGCCCATGACCAGGTGGCCGAGGGTGGACTTGCCGGCGCCGTTGGGTCCCATCAGCACATGGGTCTCGCCGGCGGCGACGTTGAGGTTGACGTTGTGGAGGATGGTCTTCTCGTCCACGGAGGCGGTCAGACCTTCGATGGAAAGCAGCGGATTTGCGCTCATGCTGTCCCTCTCTGTTTATGGTGTACTCATAGGTGTACTAAACCCTAGGAATCTTCTCGGAATAAAGTTACTATGGGTTCGGCGTTAGTCAAGGGAAAACCCGACTAATCCACTCGACTTTTCAGATGTGGGACATAATAGTCGGGATCGTCTGTCCCACACGCTTGGCATCTGGGGCAAACTCTGCTGATGATTTTTTCTCAAGCGCACCGGGAGGGTAGGTATGCTCATTTCTTCTAAGGGCCGCTATGCCCTCCGTTTGATGATTTATATCGCGGCGCTCGGTGACGCCGAGGGCAAAATCGCCCTGCGCGAGATTGCCGACCGTGAGCATATTTCGCAAAAGTATTTGGAGCAGCTGGTCCGTCCGCTTATGAAGGCGGGCCTGCTCAAGAGTGTGCGCGGTAAAGGCGGCGGCTACATGATGGCCGTGGACCCGGCCGAGGTGCGAGCCGGCGATATATTGCGTGCTGTCGAGGGCAGCACGGCGCCCGTCGCATGCGATGGCATCGATAACAACTGCACTCGCAGCGATCTGTGCTCTACTGTGAAGTTCTGGCGCGGTCTGGACGACGTGATTGAAAAGTACGTCGACGGCGTGACGTTGGCCGACTTGGCGGCCGTGCCCGAGATTAACTTCGATATCAAGCTGTAACTCGAGCGCAATTCCTCAAGATTTCGCGGAGGGCGTTACCGTTTGTCGAGTTGTTGTTGTACGACATCGGTCTTGCTGCGATACTTAAATCTATCTTTGCAAACTGCACTTTAACTACACCAATGCAAGGAGGATCTTATGCAGCCCAAGCATTCTGCGATTGTTGCCGGATTGACGCTGGCTCTTTCGTTTGGCGCCGTTGCCGCGCCCGCGCCCGCTGCTGCGGATGAGCCCACGCCGGGCGTTGCCTCGGATGCCACCGATATCGATAAGGGTCTTTATACCCAGCAGTCTTTCTCGGGCGTGCTGAGGTCGGTCCAAGGCGTCTCGTTTGTCAATGTGACCAGCGAGATGAAGTACTTTACCAAGTATGAGAGCCACGGCAACTATAACCAGGGCTTTTCGTACGGCGATGGTTACAACGCTCTCGGTTACTACCAGTTTGACCGACGCTGGTCGCTCGTCCCGTTTATGAAGCAGGTCTATAACTACAATCCTGCCAAGTACGGCATGCTTAAGTCTGCAATTGACCGCGGAGGCGATATCTCCAACGCAAGCAACCCCATGCATTCGAACGGTCAGCTGACGGAGCTGGGCCGCATTGCACAGGAGGCCTTCCAGGGCGCCTATAACGCCGACCCGGCTGAGTTCTCGGCGCTGCAAGATTCATATGCATACAACTCCTATTACGCGGTGACCGAGGCCTGGCTCAAGAGCGCGCTTGGTATTGATATCTCTGGCCGCGCCGATTGCGTCAAGGGTATGGTGTGGAGCATCACCAACATGTGCGGCACCTATGGCTGCCAGGACTTTTTCCGCTGGGCAAATCTTACAAACGATATGACCGACCGTGAATTTGTGACGGCGCTTTCCAGCAGCGTGGTCAATAACGTTGCCCGTAAGTACTCGAGCCAGCCGCAATATCACGAGGGCTGGAAGAACCGTTACAAGAACGAGCTTAAGGATTGCCTGGTCTATATTACCGAGGACGAGGCCGCGGCGACGCCGCCGGTCGAGCCTGAACCCGAGCCTGAGCCCAAGCCCGTGACTCCAGCGCCTAGCCAGGCGCCCGCCGCTCCCGTTGCTCCCTCTGGGCCTAGTGCCGATACCAATGGTGCTGACGAGGATACCGTCGATGCTCCTTCATACGATGCCGGAGCAAGCGACGGAAATGGCGATGTCGGTTCGGCGGGCAGCGCGGGGTCTGCCTCGCCTTCGAATTCCGCAGATGCTGCGGCAGGGTCTGGTTCTTCCGCCGGTGGATCGACTGCCGGTTCGAGCGACTCGTCGACGAATGGCAAACCCTCTGCGAGCGAACAACTTGGCTCCATGTTTGGCTCCTCGCTGATGGTTGACATCAACAGCAGCTCGTCTTCCAAGAAGGATGGCTCCGACCAGGGCGCTACGGAAAAGACCGAGGATGCTAAGGGCGATTCGAAGGACGAGGGTTCTAAGGGGTCTGATTCCGACAAGGGCGCGGAATCAGACGGTGCGGAATCGAAGGATCCCCGCGTTGATAAGGATGGCAAGCACACGGACGACAATGGGTCCAAGGGCCTGGTTGATGATGCCGCCGACCAGAACCAGGGTAAGACCAAGGTTGTGACTGCCTCAGCCACGACGACTGAGTCCTCTAAGGGCAGCATGCCCAAGACGGGTGACTTGATTTTGATGGCGAGCCTTGCCAGCGCGAGCTTGGCCACATTGGGCGCTACGTCTATTGTGAGCGGTAAGCATAAACTTGACCAGCAAAACAAAGACGCTGCGGAGAAAGACGCCCAAAAGTAGGCTCTCAGCGAGTGTTTTGCCTTAGGGATTGAAATAGGGGCCCGATGCGATAGCACCGGACCCCTATTTGTTGCGAATCGTTTTGTTATGCCCCCCCTTATGGAGTCATTTCTACCGTTACCCGAATCATTTGTTGAACAATAAAATTGTTATCAAGATGGTCGCTAAAATGGCATCGTTGTTCTAAAAGGGGAGATAAAACGGTGTCTGAACAGGCAATGTATGATATTGATAACACCTTTGGCGTGAAGTTGCTCAATCCCGTCGGAAATGCTGTTCTGCCGATTGATATTCATGATTTTGCCGACGCCGCCGATCATTGTGTTTTAGTTGATAAGACCATGTTTATTGCCGATATCTTAGATTGCGAATCGACTGTGGCGCTCTGTTGTCGGCCTCATGGTTTTGGCAAGAGTATGAACCTCTCCATGCTCAAATGTTATCTGGAGCGTCCTGTGCCCGGCTCGTCTAACGTCAATCTCTTCATCGGTAGCCAAATATGGGACGCAGAAGATGGCATCTATCGTGATGAGTATGCACGCTACCCGATCATTGCTTTGGATTTTTCTACTTCCTCCTATCGAGGCGCCGATGCCGAGGCCGCCATGCGCGATGTCGTCGCTCGTGAGTGCGCTCGTCTGTTGCCGCTGCTGGACGTTCCCGATTTAGCGCGCAGCGACGTGCGCCATATCGAGCGCGTAGCGCGCGGTGTTGCCGGTTCTGATGAAATCGATTCGGCTCTTGGCGTGTTAATCGAGCTCCTCCGTATGGCATGTGATGAACAGGTTGTGCTGCTGGTTGATGGGTATGACGCGGCATTCTCGAATCATATGCAGGCGAAGGGCGCCTATGGCTCGTGCTTTGTCGAGTTGCTTGACCGCTTGCTCTTTGACGGCATTGTCTCCTCGGTCGATTCTTTGCGGCTGGTTTGCTTGATGGGGGAGCGACCCGGCCCCGCACAGGCGGCACTTGCGCATCGCAACTGCCCGTATTGTTTGGCTTTGCCCTTGTCGAGCTGGTGCGATCGCTGGTTTGGTTTTTCGGATGCCGAAAACAGGGCACTGCTAGATTACACTGGCCAGAGCGACAGACTGGATTGCGCGCGTGAATGGTTCGAAGGCTACCGGTTTGGCGGGTTCTATTGTTCGAACCCGACGCGTGTGGTTGAGTTCTTGGCTCGGGGCTGCCTGCTGCCAACGCGCTTTGATGTATGTTGCTATGCCGATTGTCTGAACGAGACTGTGGGCGCCTGGGATTTGAGATGGCTTGCGGCAATGTTTGATTTGCTTAATCCGTATGGCTGTGTTGAGGCGCCGCTGTGCATAGACGCCGTGAAGCCTGATGCCGGGACAGCGGAAGGTATTTGGACCGATTTGTATTTGAGTGGACTCTTGACGACAGATGCGACTGATCGCCAGGCGGACGGCAGTCTGCCCCGCGCCCTGCGCCTTCCCAATAACGAGCTCCGGCATGCGTTGCGTCTTGTGATTATCGAATGGTTCGAGTGCGCTGTTGAGAGTGCCGAGGCTATCGATGATTTCCAAGAGGGTCTTTGCCGCGGAGACGAGCGTGCGGTTAGGCGAGCTTTGGGCGTAATTATTAATGACTTGGGCGTCGATGGAGACGTGTCGGATTTGCTGCTAGCTTTTCGTTTGGCACTACAGGGTCTTTGTTTTGGGTTGCCTGGGTATGCCGACCCTGCTACAAAACGAGCGCACGGTTTGGAGTTTGGGGGTTTCCAGGTGTTTCCGACCGTCAATACCTTTGATGCGGTGGATACACTTGGCATATTGGATAGCCGCCCGCTGATCTCGGTCAGCATGCTGTACGACCCCGATGTCGATGCGTTGGGCCTAGAGCTTCTGTCGGTACAGGCATTGCTCGATATCGAGCGGAGCGGTCTCGACGACATTCGCGTGCCACGTCCTGCCGTGGGCCGCATGCGCTGGGGGTTTGGCTTTGATGGACAACGAGTTGCCGTCGCGTGTCAGAAGTTATAGGAGGGCCGGCTTTACTCGGTTTCCTTCATGGGCGGCATGGGCTTCCAGTTGGGGTCGCGTACGATCTTGCGGGCATCCTTCATGCCACGGCGCAGCGCCGGAATGCCGGTCTTAAAGCACTTGTCGACGGCGGCAAGGCGGATGAACTCCTTGCAGAAGGTCGCCACATTGCCCAAACGGAACAAAATGGGGTGGTAATCACCGTAGATCTGCATGTAGCGGGCCAAGTAGCCGCGGTTGCGCATGATGTAGTAGCGATTGGTGTCACTGGTGGAATTGAGCTGACGCTTACCGGCGATATCCCAGTTGGAGACGGCGCGGGCGCGCTTGAGCACCACATCGGCGACTACGGCAGCGGGGAAATGCTGGCTGGCGACATAGCCGTAACAGGCGTCATCGCCATAGATGAAGAAACGAGCGTCGGGCAGGCCGATCTTGTCGACTACGCGGCGCGAGAACAGGCCGCCCTCAAAGCACAACTGGTTCATGGCGCGGTAGCCCTCGGGGCCCAGGTCCCACTTAGCGATGGGGTTGGGGATACCAAGCGAAAGGATGAGCTGGTACTGCCAAAAGAAGGCGCCGCCGTCAAAGTCCAGGCGCGAACCCTGGATGACGTCGTAGCGGTCCGTCCACTTGGCCAGGCGCTCGATGCCCTCCGGGATGACGAGCACGTCGTCGTCCATCACCCAAAACCACTGGGCGCCCAGATCGTAGGCGCATTTGGTGCCGGCGGAAAATCCGCCCGCACCGCCGCCGTTTTCGAGCTGCGGGGCGTAGATGACGCGGTCGGTGCCACCCTGCGCGTCGGGCTGATCTGCGTCGATGCCCCACATGTTGGCGAGGCGCTCGTTGAATGCGGCGCACATGGCCTTGGTCTCGCTCGAATTCTCGTTGTCGACGATCACGATACGCCACGGCGCGGCCGTGAGCTCGGTCATGGAGTCGAACAAGTTGGCCAGAAGTTCCTGGCGCTTGTACGTGACGACGACGATGGCGAGCTTGTCGATGGGGGCGGGAAGGGTAGAAGTCATGGGGAATATATCCTTTCACGCGCGGCGGGTGAGCGCTGCGCGGAAGCTATCGAATGCGTCCGCTGGACGGCACCTATTGTAAAGGGTCGCTGCGCCATGTAGGCAAGGTTTGAATAAAACGCAGGAACCTGATATGTGCGCGACGAGTGGCGTGGGGCTGCTTTGCCCGTAAGAGGCTCCATAGATTATATAAACGCTCGTTGGCACGTCAGCCCTTTGATACCATTATCGACAGGTATTTCCTAAGGAGCACATTTGTCTACTAATTCCTCTGGCAGCCCTGTTCTGTCGCTGCTTATTCCCATTTACAACGTTGAGCGCTACCTGCGCGAGTGTCTCGATTCCGCCCTGGCGCAGACGCTCGAGGACATCGAGATCATCTGCATTAACGACGGGTCGACCGACAACTCGCCGGCGATTATCCGCGAGTATATGGAGCGCGATGCGCGTGTGAAGATGATCGATAAGGCCAACAGCGGCTACGGCGACTCGATGAACCGCGGCCTGGAGATGGCGCGTGGTAAGTACGTGGGCATTCTAGAGTCCGATGACTTTATGGCGCCCGATGCACTGGAGAAGCTCGTGGCAGCTGCCGAGTGCTTTGACGCCGATTTTGCAAAGGCGAATTTTGACCTGTATTGGTCGAAGCCGGAGGAGCGCCGAGAGCTGATGGAGCTCTTTAAAGCTAAGGACTGCCGCAAGCCGGTACACCCGAGTGATACCGTCGATGCCTTCTCGCTTAAGCCATCGATTTGGTCTGCGGTGTATCGTCGAGACTTCTTGAACCGTAATGCCATTCGTTTCTTGCCGACGCCTGGCGCTGCGTTTCAGGACGCCTCGTTTACCTTTAAGGTGTTCGCTCTTGCCGATACCGCGGTTTACCTGCATGATTCCGTGCTTTCATATCGCCAGGACAACGAGGGGTCTTCGGTCAATTCGCCTAATAAAGTTCACTGTGTTAACGACGAGTATGCCGAGATTCATCGCTGGATTGTTGAGGATTTTGCCGAGTCGCACTCTTCGCAGGACGTTGCCAAGCTGCTTAGGTTTGCAAATATCATTAAATACGATTCGTATATGTGGAGCTACATTCGCCTGAATCCCAAGTTTTACGCTGAGTTTTTGGACCGTATGGCCCAGGAGTTCCGCGGCGCGCTTGAGGCACATGAGTTTGAGCTCGGTGACCTAAAGCCGTGGAAGCGTGCGAATCTCAAGGCTATTGTCGACGATCCGCAAAAGTGGCTGGCTGCGTCTCCGGACTTTGCTGGAGCGGGCGCGATGGGTCGCGCGAAGCATTATGCGCGTGTCGGTGGCCCGGGCGTGGTCGCGGCATTCGTCCTGGATGCAATTAAGAAATAGGGGAGTTATGGCAAACCCGAAGGTATCTTTTATTGTTCCTGTCTATAACACTCAGGAATTCCTGCCTCGTTGTCTTGACTCCCTTTTGGGGCAGACCTGTCCGGATATTGAGATCATTGTCGTGAACGATGGTTCGCCGGATGGCTCCGCAGCGATTATTGATAAATATGCTCGAGTGGATTCTCGCGTGCGCGTTGTCGAGAAGTCTAACGGTGGGCTTTCGTCTGCCCGTAATGCCGGCATGGATGTTGCGCGTGGCGCCATTATCGATTTCGTTGACTCGGACGATTACATCGAGCCTAATCTGGCCGAGTTCTTGGTTGGTACGTTTGCCGAGGGGCATTCGGAGATCGTTGTGTTTGGAGCTGAGTGCGAGCCTGCTGAGCTGGCCTCTAAGCGCATCCAGCAGCTTCTTTCTCCTGAGGCGTGCGTGTTTGAGTCATTTGATCCAGCGCTGCTGTTTTCTGCGAATGCGCAGCCCTATGTCTGGCGTGCGGCTTATTCTCGCGAGCTGATTGAGAGAGAATCGCTGAGATTCGCTGAGAATGTACGATTTGCCGAGGACGTTGTTTTCCAGTTTGAATCTTATCCGCTGTCTGCCAAGACGGTCCTAGCGCCCGAGAAGCTGTATCACTACGTGATGCAGGAAAAGTCGCTGACGCATGTTTTTAATGCTAGCGCCAAGCGCATGGACAAGATCGATGCCCATTTGCTAGTGCTTCATGAGGTGCTAGGGCGCTGGGACAGGCGAGGGCTTTTAGATCTGTGTCCCGGAGAGCTTGTCACGTGGTTTTTGGATTTGCTTGTGTTCGACCTTGCGCGATTGGATGCGGAGGATTATGGCGCGGTCGTTGCTCGCGTTAAGAATGAGTTCGCAGGGCATGTGGGAGTAGACTGGGCCGGTCTGCCTTCGAAGTCTGCCGTTCGTCATGCTGCGCGTAAGCTGGCGAGCAAGTCGAAGATTTCGATTCTTGATGCCGCACGACTGTATCTGGCAACCCGTGGCCTGAGGGCTTGCGTTGAGCGGTTTGTGTAGGTTTAGTCATATTTTAATGCCAGTATTCCTTATTAGGGCATGAGCGAAATTTGCTCTTGTCCGATTGCTAATAAATGGTGTGTTCGTAAACTAGAAGATTGGAAAAGCGCGTACATGTTGTATTCAATCGACTCAGGTACTTACGAAATGAGTTTTCCGCATTATTGCTACTGTCGAGCTCTTAATTCTTGGTTTTGGCGAAGAAGAGTACTGAGATTGGCGAAGCGTGAATTCAAGCTATTTTTGAGCTGGATTCCAATAGTTATCGCATTCTTGCCGGTTGGAATAATGACGCTTGTTGGGTTTGTCAGCTTCGGTTGTATCGATATTCACATGGTTATGTTTGAGATTGCTTCAATAGTCTTAAGCTCCGTTGCCTTATTGTTTATCAAGGAGTCTTTTGATGCGGAAGCAAGGAGACGACATGTGCTGGCGCAGCAGCTGGAGTTGTTAAATCGGGCTAGATATCAGCTATTCGAAAAGCACAGGTATCTGCTGTCCTGTTATTTCGCAACGCAATTTGACTATACGGCATTTGATTCTATTGATAAGTTGGAAATGTTTAATAGCTCTTTGCTCGATAGCCCTTGCTGTAATCACGATTTACTTCAAAAGAGTCCTGAAGTATTGGATGATTATATTGTCTACCTGGATTGGCTTTCTAAGGAAATCGAGCAATTGGCTCCTGTTGATTGGGGTTCTGGTGCTTTAGACCGCGATTTATTTCGCATGGCTAAAGATGAAATTGGATCCCTACGGCGCCTTGAATTGGAAGATGGCAAATATCGACTAGAGACTGCCGCTGAGCATTTAATTTGCCTATCTCGATACGATTTGCAGATCCTTGCTTCTCTAAGAAGGCCGTGGAGATATCAGAATGACATAAATCGAAAGGCCTTGATTGAAAAGTTTGTTTTCGATCACGGGGTCCGTGTTTCCCGTAGTTGAAGAAGCACTACTTGGTTATAAAACATAGTCTGGCGTGCGATTGATAGTGACACGTCTTAACTTCAGAGGTAGCCTTTAGCAGGAATAGCTAATGCCGATTTATGGATGAATACTTTCAGCACCTTTAGGGTCTTCCGATGTCCAGTATGGAATGGGAACTTGGCGTGAGCGGCTTCCTAGGTTTCGCCTGTAATATAATTTACGCGCATCATTTGAACTTGTATTTGATGGGGGCTGGCATGAAACGTCATCTGCAACTTCTTGCGACATTCGTTGCAGCGTTAGTTATTGGACTTAATCCATTGATTGGGTCGCTTGCTACTGCTTATGCAACCAATGGGGAGCCTGCTCAGCAGGATTCAACTGCTGAAGTCGCGGATTCTGAGAGCAATTCATACTCGACTAACGACCCCGCCTCCTCGCCCTCCAATAAGAATCAGGACGACTCTGTCAATCTTGCCGCAGAAGAAAATGACTCTTCCGTTGTGGCGGATGGGAACGGCGACGTTTTAACCGATTCGTATCAGTATCTCTATATCGCCTATCCGCAGCTTCCAGTCGGTGTGGACCAGGTGATTGCTTTTGCTACCCCTAACGATTCCGATGTACTTACCGATGCGACTCTTGAATTGGAATCCACGACTGGGCATTCCCTTTCTGTTGGTGCGACGGCCGTCAGTGGTAATGCTGCCGCATTTCAGTTCGGTAAGGATTATGCTGAGTGCGGATATGATTTGATTTCGATCTCCTATCATCTGCAAGGCGATGCCACGGAGCACAGTGTCGATTTGATGCAATGCGGATATGCGTTCGACATTGATGCGAATGCCACTGTGGACGATGACCTCGTCGAAGGCAGTGTCAATTCGTCTGTCTACTATTCAGACGATTCTGGCGATGCGATTCAGGCTGCCACGATTGGCGATGCGCTTAACGCCTCAAATGGGGTGCAATCTCTCTCTCTTACCGATACTGCTGTGAACGGTGCGTATGTTATTGCTCTTGATCCTGGTCATGGCGGCGTTGATCCCGGCGCTCAAGGTAATGGGAAGAGCGAGGCAGATCTAACTTGGAAGATCGCTGTTGCCTGCAAGGCCAAACTTGAGCGATACGGTTTTAAGGTTGTGATGTCTCGAGAGCAAAGTGGATCTTACGGCAGCAACGATTATCTGTACCGCGTTCAGCGATGCGTAAAGCAGGGCGCACAAGCTTTTGTGAGCTTTCACATTAACTCTGGTAGTTCTGCGGCGCATGGTGCTGAGGTTTACGCGCCTACGGCCAATGGCACGAGCTATACGAAAGCCTCTGTCGAGCTTGCCCAAAAAGTAATGAATAATTTGTCTGCGCTTGGCTTGACCTATCGTGGCGTGTTTCAGATGACGGTTGGTGACGAATTTGCCGTTATTCGCTGTGCTCGCGAGCAGGGGATCCCTGGCATCTTGATCGAGCATGGCTTTATTTCTAACTCGGGTGACGTTTGGAAATACTTTAGCGATGCTGGCTGCAAGCGTCTGGGGGAAGCGGACGCCGATGCGATTATTGCTCAATTCCCGCGTTCTAGTTGGATGGATTACTCCGCTGTATTTGATGCTGACTATTACCTAAAGAATAATCCTGATGTTGCTAAATGGGCCAACAACGATAAGGACAAGGCCCTCCAACATTTTATTAACTATGGCATGGCGGAGGGTCGCCGAGGCAACGAGGCGTTCGACGTCCAGAGCTACTACAACGAGTACCAGGACCTGAGGCTCGCGTACGGGACGGACCTGCCAAGGTACTACTTCCACTACATGAAGTGGGGCAAGGGCGAGGGAAGACATGGCACGGGAACTACTTCGCTAAAAGACGCCGTCGTCACTATTGCTGGCGTCGATTATTCGCCTGTTTATGATTTGAACTTCTACCTTGAAAACTACAGCGATCTCAAGAAGGCCTTTGTTAAGACAACTGACATGGGCGTAATCTTGGTTGATGACAATGCGGCCTTGCGCCACTTCGTCAGGTATGGAATGGCAGAGGGCCGCCGCGGA
>NZ_JBNPOK010000007.1:0-91485 GCF_050315135.1 Collinsella sp. SGI.033 | reverse complement strand
GTGTGTCCCGGTTTGAAGGTGGATTGTGGGATGTAGCTTCCACTTGGGGGCTGTTTGGGAAACTGCGGCACGGAATTTTGCTTTGTTGTGGGTCGTATTTTCCGCAACCTGCCCCAAACGGAAAGTGTGTCCCAAAATCCGCGTTCAAAATGGGATGGGGTTTCCGCTGTCCGTCTGGCAACAAAAAGGCCTCCGGAGCTGTTGCTTCGGAGGCCTTTCGTTTAAATGCAAATGCGCGCGTTAGTTGTTCTTGGCCAGACGCTCGACGTCGTGGGCGATCATGTATTCCTCGTCGGTGGGGATGACCATGACCGTGACGGCGGAACCGGCGGCGCTGATGACCTGCGGGCCGTTGCCCACGGCCTCGCGGTTCTTGTTGTTGTCGATGCGCACGCCCAGCCACTCAAAGCAGTCGCAGAAGGCCTTGCGGATCGACCAGTCGTTCTCGCCGATACCGGCGGTAAAGGTGATGGTGTCCACGCCCGCCATGGATGCGATCATGGAACCGGCCTGCTGCATGGCCTTGTAGGCGAACATGTCGAAGGCGAGCAGGCAGCGCTCATCGCCCTCGGAGGCGCGCGTGCGGATATCGCGGGCGTCGTTGGAGATACCCGAGATGGCAAGCAGACCAGACTGCTTGTTCATCATGTCGTCGACTTCCTGATAGCTGTAGCCGCCCTCGCGCTGGAGGTAGCACACGGTAGCCGGGTCGATGGAGCCGCAGCGGGTTCCCATCATCAGGCCATCGAGCGGCGTGAGGCCCATCGTGGTGTCGCGGCACACGCCGTCCTCGATGGCGGCGAGCGAAGCACCGTTGCCCAGATGGCACGAAAGCAGACGGTGGCAGCGCGAGCCCAGGATCTCCTTGGCCATCATCCACTCGTAGCGGTGGCTCGTACCGTGTGCGCCGTACTTGCGCACGTGGTACTTGTCGCACACGTCCTTGGGCAGCGCGTAGGTGTAGGCGACCTCGGGCATGGTCATGTGGAACGAGGTGTCGAAGACGGCCACGTTGGGCAGCTCCGGATACTTCTCGCGGCAATATTCGATTGCCGCGGCCTCGCCGTAGTTGTGCAGCGGAGCAAGCGGTGCCACCTCAAGAATCTTGGCCATAACCTCGTCGTCGACAACTGCGGAATCATCGAAGTGCCAGCCGCCCTGAACGATACGATGGCCAATGCCATCAATCGTAAAGTCGGTCTTCTCGAGCTCCTCGAGCACGCGAGCGATAGCAGAGCGATGATCGGGGAAAGGGACCTCCTCGGTCTGCTTGGCGCCACCGTTCTCGGAGTGGCCAAAGATGCCCATGTCCGAACCGATACGTTCGCAGTTGCCCTTGGCGAAAACCTCTCGGGTATCGGTATCCAAAAGCTGATATTTAAGGCTTGAGCTGCCGGCGTTGACAACAAGTACGTTCATGAGACTCCTTTGCAGTGCAATACGGTCGACGCAGACCCCTTAAGGCGGCCGCATTTTAATAAGAAGTTATCACAACTTGATAAATAGCTATCAAGCATATCGCCCAACGAGCACAAAAGAGGGGCCGAACGGCGCTCGGTCGTCCAGCCCCTCCCCTCTTGCAATTACTTGCCGTTGACGATGCGCTCGACGTCGGAAGCGATCATGAATTCCTCGTCCGTGGGGATGACGAAGATCTTGACCTTGGAATCCTTGGCGGACAGGCACCAAGCGCCGTCACCACGCAGGGCGTTGCGGGCATGATCCATCTTGACGCCCATAAAGGCCAGACGGTCGGCGACGCCGGCACGAACGGCCGGAGCGTGCTCACCGATGCCAGCGGTGAAGACCAGCGTGTCCATGCCGCACATGGAAGTAGCCATCTCGGCAGCCTTGGCGGCAATCTTGTAGACAAACATGTCGAAGGCGAGCTGAGCCTCGGGGTCACCAGCGGCGGCGAGCTCCTCGACGTTGCGGCAGTCGTTGGTCTTGCCGCCGGTCACAGCCAAAAGGCCGGACTTCTTGTTCATCATCTCGTCGACCTCGTCGAAGGTGTAGCCACCCTCGCGCTGCAGGTAGCACACGGTAGCCGGGTCGATGGAGCCGCAGCGGGTGCCCATCATGACACCGTCGAGCGGCGTCAAGCCCATGGTGGTGTCCATGCACTTACCGTCCTCGATGGCGCACAGGGAAGCGCCGGAACCGATGTGGCACACGACGACCTTGCGAGCCTCGCCGTTGGTCATCTCGGCAACCTTCTTGGAGATATAGCGGTAGCTGGTGCCGTGGGCGCCATACTTACGGATGTGCAGCTTGTCGCAGACGTCCTTGGGCAGGGCGTAGGTCTTGGCGACCTCGGGCATATTGAAGTGGAAAGCAGTGTCGTAGACCGTGACGTTGGGCAGGTCGGGATACTGCTCGAGGCAGTACTCGATAACGTTGGCCTCGGGGTTGTTGTGCAGCGGGGCGAGCGGAGCGACCTCGCGGATCTTGGCGAGGACGTCCTCGTCGACGAGGGAGGAATCGCCGAAGTACCAACCGCCCTGAACGATACGGTGGCCGATGCCCTCGATCTTGACGCCGTTGGCCTCGAGGTCCTTCAGGACGACCTCGATGGCGACCTTGTGGTCGGGGAACTCGATGTTCTCGGTCACCTTCTTGGAACCGTTGGCAGCGTGGGTGAAGGTACCGCCGGTAAAGCAGACGCGCTCGCAGGAGCCCTTTGCGGACACCTTGTGGGACTTGGTATCGATGACCTGATACTTAAGGGTCGAAGATCCTGCGTTGACGACCAGAACGTTCATGTGTCTCCCTACTAACAGGCGGTGTGGCGCCGCCAGGTTACATACGCTTCAATAATAAACCCAAACGCCCTCGCGCTCGGGTTTATTGCGTTGATATATAAGTTATCGGTGCCTAAGCTTTCGCCTCATCCCACGGAAGAAGCGCCCTCAGATGAGGTTCTCGCCCAGGTTCTTGCCGCCGAGGACGTGCATGTGGAAGTGCATGACGGTCTGGCCGGCATTGACGCCCTTGTTGGAGATGACGCGGAAGCCGTCCTCCAGGCCCTTGGCCTTAGCGACCTCCTGGATGGCGTGGGCCATGGCGCCCATGGTCTCGGCAGGTACGTTGTCGGCGATGTCGCTGTAGTGCTTCTTGGGGATTACGAGCGTGTGGACCGGCGCCTGGGGGTTGAGGTCGTCGAAGGCGATGACCTGATCGTCCTCATAGACAACGGTTGAGGGGATCTCGTGGTTGGCAATTTTGCAGAAGATGCAATCACACATGGTTGGTTCCTTTCTCACAGACCAAGGTAGTCTTTTTGGGACGGGGCTTTTTTGACTACTTTTTCGCAAGCGCAGGCACCTGGCGAGCCGTCGCGCAAGGGTAGTCAAAAAAGCCCCGTCCCAAAAAGACTACCCCAAAGTAGGCTGCGAGGTGGTTAGAACGAGAGGTTGTCGTCGGTGTTGGCGGCTTCGCCGTCGGCGAGCACGTCGTTGCCGTCGACGTCCTTAAGGAGCACCGAGACCTTCTGCTCGGCATCGGACAGGCGGGTGCGTAGGCTCTTGAGGAGCTCGACGCCGCGGGTATAGCTCTCGAGCGACTCCTCGAGCTCCATATCGCCCGACTCCAGGCTGCGGATGATGAGTTCCAGCTCCTGCGAGGCCTGCTTGTACGTAAGCTGCTCGACCGGGGTCTTCTCTGCCATATCTGTTTCCTTTCCTAAAGGTTTATCGCTATGAAAGGCGGCCTACTCGACCGCGTTGACGGTTGCTGCCACGTTGCCGTCCGCCATGCGCACGCGGATGGCGTCGCCCGGCTTAAAGGTCTTGGCGCTCGAAGCCACACCGTCCTCGCTGTACGCGATGGAGTAACCGCGGGCAAGCACCTTGAGCGGCGACAAGGCATCGAGCGACGCAGCAGCTCGGCCCAGGTCGGACGCGGGCTTGCTGAGCATCGTGCGCCCCTGATGCTCCAGACGGGAGCTCGCAAGCGTGAGCGCATGGCGTTTGCCATCGAGCCCCGAGGTGCTTGCGATCAAGCGCTCGGGCAGGCGCTCAAAGTCGGAGCGGAAGGCCCCAACCGAACGCGTTATGGCGCCGGACAGGCGATCGGCCGTCAGGGCAAGCTCGGACTCGCGACGCTCGACCATAAACGTTGGATCGTTGAGGCACGGACGGCGTGCGGCGGCATCGAGCGCATCGCCCAGACGGGCCGTATAGGTGTCCCAAGCGCGGCGACCACGCTGATCGAGCATTTCCAGATCGACCTGATCCGACCCGATCATCGAAGCCATCGCGGCGCCCAGACGCTGATGGCGCGTCTCGAGCACGTCGGCCAACTCCGTCATAGCCGGCGCCACCGATTCTGCCGCCGCCGTGGGCGTGGAGGCGCGGCGATCGCTCACCATGTCGCAAATCGAGGTATCGGGCTCATGGCCAATGCCGGTCACCACGGGCACAGGACAAGCCGCCACCGCGCGGGCAAGCTCCTCGTCGTTAAAGGTCATGAGGTCCTCGAAGGAACCGCCGCCACGCACGAGCAATATGCAATCGGGCGCCGGCGTAATGGAAGCGGCGCGACGCAAGCCTTCAATAAGCTCTGCCGGCGCACCCTCGCCTTGAACCTTGGCACCCACGCAAACGAGCTCGACGAGTGGGTTGCGACGACGCAATGTGCGCTTGACGTCATCGATTACGGCACCCGAAAGCGAGGTGACGACCGCCACACGCGAGCAGAACACCGGGATGCGGCGCTTGCGCGCTTCGTCCATCAGGCCCTCGCGGCTCAGCTTTTCGGCCAGTTGCGCCACTTGTTGACGCAGCAGACCCTCCCCCGCCAGCGAAAACGAGCGGGCGACAAAACTCATGCGGCCCGTGGGCTTATAGAGATTGAAGCTACCCTTAAAGCTCACCTGCATGCCGTCGCGCAGATCGAACGTGCGCTTGAGATAGGCGCCCTTCCAAATGATGCAGTCAACGGCGGCCGAATCGTCCTTAATCTGGAAGTAGCAGTGGCCGCTTCGGGCATTGGGGCCACGGAAGCCCGTGACCTCGCCCAAGACACTCAGCTGCGGAATAGCATCGAGTGCACCGGCGGCGATCTCCACCGCCTGGCTCACGCTGAGTTCCTTGCGCTCCCGATCGTCCGAGCCGTCAAACTCGGCGGAAACAGCATTGCCGGTTAGATTCCAGCCTGCCACGCAGCCTCCTTTCGTTATCGTGCACAAAGGCTCCAGCCCTGCGCAAATTCAAGTCCAACACATAGTACAGCGCCGCGGGGACACAAATCCCCGCGGCGCCTGTCAAGCCAATTTGTTATCGGTTGGAGTTTCTGTTGTAGCGAGCCATCAGGTAGAGCAGCTGAATGATCGAGGTGAGCGCTGCGGCAACATAGGTAAGCGCGGCTGCCGTCAGGACCTTCTTGGCACCGTTGACCTGCTTGGAGCTCATCCCCGACTGCTCGATGTACGCCACGGCGCGGCGGCTGGCATCGATCTCGACCGGCAGCGTAACCAGCTGGAACAACACACTAAACGAGAAGAAGATCAGCGCGAGGGTCGTGAGTCCCGCGATGTTCATAAACAGGCCCATGAGTAGCACGATGGTCCAGGTGTTCTGGGTAAAGTTGACGACCGGGACCAGGGCAGTGCGCACCTTCATCATGGCATAGCCGCTTTGGCGCTGGGCGGCGTGGCCCGCCTCGTGGCAGGCGACGGCAACGCTTGCGACCGATCCGCCCGAACGGTTGGCATCCGAGAGATACAGGTTGTTATCCTGCGGGTTGTAATGGTCGGTGAGCTCACCGGCGACGCCTTTGATACCCACGGCATTGCAACCGCTGGCGTCGAGCATGCGGCGCGCGACCGCAGCGCCCGTGTCGCCGTCCGAGCGAACCTTGGACCAGGTTTTATACGTCGAGTTGATATAGCTCTGCGCGGCAAGACCGAGCACCGTACAAACAAGGACGACCAGCAGGTACAGCGGGTCGATGCCAAAGCCATAACCATAGTAATAGGGCATGCGAATTCCTCCGAATCGAGTTACACGTTGGAGGCATTCTACCCACTCGCCCAGCCAACGAGACAGCATCGATGTTTTGACAATGTCAGCGAAAACGGCCGAGAGCGAGCAAGGTGACGTGAAAGAGAAGCGACGCGTACTTTGGTACGCGAGCGACGATTGAACGTCAGATTGCCACTCTCGGCCGTTTGCAGCGTCGAGCTGTTACGCGGTTTGGTAAAACCGCGTAACCATATACCTACAGGAGCTCGATTTTGCCGTCCTTCACCGTCAACCCCATGTTGCCCGAGAGCAGATCGTCCAGGCGCGAGCCCACAAGCTCAAAGCGCCAACCTTCGCGCAAAGGGCTCTGCTCGGGATGCTCAATATAGTCGGCCAGGTCATCGCGCGAGGCAATGACCGAGGTCGCCACGCCCGAACGCTCGGCAACCAGGCGAATGAGCGCGTACATGAGATCCGTCACGCTCTCCAGCTCCGGAGAGATCTGGCGATGTCCGCGCACCATGAGCGGCAGGCGATCGTGCGGGCAGCTCGCGCCGCGCTTGATGGCCATGAGCGCGCCGTCCACATCGCGCTCCCCCAGTTGATCGGTGCCGCGGATGCTGCGGAACTCCTCAACGCGCACAGGATTGCGCTTGACGAGCGCCAGCAGCGTATCGTCGGACATAACCCACTTGCGCGGGATGTTGCGGCGCTCGGCGCGGTCCTCGCGCCAGGCGGCAAGCTCGCGCGCAATGCCCAGCTGATGGCGGCTACACGAGTTGATGCGCTTGACCTTGCGGAATGCCTCATGGCGGTCGGCGCGGTAGTGCGACTCGTCGGCCAGCGGGCGCAACTCGTCGAGCACCCAATCCACGCGGCCCAGCTCACGCAGGCGGCTCATCATCTCGGTATAGGCGACGATCAGATACTTGACGTCATCGATCGCGTACTCAATCTGCTTATCGCTCAGCGGGCGGCGCGACCAATCGGTCAGCGACTCGGTCTTGGGCAGCGATACGCCGCAGAACGTCTGAACGAGCGCGCCGTAGGAAATCTGCTGGCGCTCGCCCAAAAAGGCGGCGGCGACCTGTGTGTCAAAAATCGGTCGCGGCAGCGCGCCCACGGTGTGGAGCATGACCTCCATATCCTGCGAGCAGGCGTGGAAGACCTTGACCACGCTCTCGTCGGCCATAAGCTCGGCCAGCGGCGATAAGTCGTCGATCACCAAAGGATCGACCGCGACGCTCTCGGCAGGGGTGGCAATCTGAACCAGGCACAGGCGCGGATGAAACGTGCGCTCGCGCAAAAACTCGGTATCGACGGCAATCGCATCGAACTCACGAGCGCGCTGACAAAAGTCGAGTAGAGCCTGATGTGTGGAAATGTACATATCAACCCATCGAATAAGGTTAGGCCCGAAAAACACGGGTAGGATATCGGCATTGCCCTACAACTATACTCGGTTAGTCACAGAACGGGAACGTAAGTATGCGCTGCCTTATCATCCACAACCCGGCATCGGGTCCCAGCTCCGATGAAATCTATGCATTCACGCACGCTCTTGCACAGGGCGGCGACGAGGTCGTAATGCGCTTTATCGGCGATGGCATGGAGCCCGAGGACGCGGTAGCGGACGTTCGGGAGTTCGACCGCGTAGTCGTTTCGGGCGGCGACGGCACCGTCTCCAACGTGCTCGACCAGATGCGCGGGTGCGGTGTCCCTACGCTCATCTTCCCCTCCGGCACAGCCTGCCTGTTCTTTAACAACATCGGTAATGCCCCCGAGGCGGCGGCGCTTGCCAAGGCTTGCCGCGCCGGCCGCACGGTCAAGGTGGACATGGGTGAGCTCTTTTGGATCGACGAGAACGGTAACGAGAAGCGCCACGGCTTTATCATCATCGCCGGCTCGGGCTTCGACGCCGAGATCATGATGAAGGCCGCTCCCACCAAAAACGACATTGGCGAGATCGCCTACTTCCTCTCCGCGCTCGCCACGCCCAACCCCACGGTGGCGCACTTTACCATTGAACACGACGGCATGGTCGAGGAGCTCGACGGCATCTGCTGCATGGCGGGCAATACCTCAGTCATCCAAAACGACATCAACCTGTTCCCCAACTGCCGCATGAACGACGGCATGGTCGACATCGTCGTTATTGAACCCGTGCGCACGGTGCAGCTGCTCCCCACGGTAATCACCGCCGCGCTCGACCCCGCCGGCAAGGTGCTCGGCCGCCCGCAGTTTAAGATTATCCAGACCAAGGAAGCCAAGATTACCTGCACGCCGTCGCTGGGCATGCAGTTCGATGGCGAGATCATCTCCAGCAACTCCGGTGTCTTTGGCGCCCGCGCGCTTCCGCAATGCCTCGACCTCATCGTCGACGAATTCTCACCACTCGGAAAATAGGAGAACCCCGTGAACGACAACCCTATCCTTGGCTTTATCGTCATCGTTCTGGCCCTGCTCGTGGGCTACGCCATCAACCTGATTCACCGCCGAAAGAAGTAAATCCACATTGGTATGATATTCATCCAATCACCGAGGAGAAGTCCAAGGGCAACAACATGGCCGCCATGGGTGTTGGCGCCATCATCATCGGTGTCTGTGGCTTCGTGATCTATCGTCGCAAGAAGGCCTAAGAACCCCACACCTTAAGGCGCGGGCGGGATGGCCAAGGTCGCCCCCCGCTCAGCCCGCCCCTTCGACCGGCGGGAAACGTCGCTGAAATCTTTCAAAAAAGATTCCCCGCAAACACTTTGCTGTGCTATAGTGCAACGCAACAGCAACTGGGTGCGACCGCGCCATGGCATCACGAAAGGAGCCACCAAGATGAAGAACGCGATGAAGTCCCTCAACAACTGGTGGTGGCGTGATGCGAATACGATCGGTCGACAGTGAGTCCCTCACGCCTGTTTTGCGCTCTAGGTGATTGGAAGGCCTCCGGTTTCGACCGGGGGCCTTTTTCTATCTCGAGCCCGATCGCATTCGCATCACGCGCCTCCGCTTTTCCCTTGCACTCCCCTTCCGAAAGGATTTTCAACATGTCTCAGAACACCACCGCCCAGCCCCGCACCGTCCAGACCGCCGACCGCGGCAAACTCGACCTCAAGGCACTCACTCTCTATGCCATCCTCCTCGCCGCCGGTTTCGTCCTCAACATGACCGTCTCCAAGTTCTTTAGCGGCCTCACCGGAGGCTTCCTCTCGCCCGAGTTCATCATCGCGGCTTTCTGCCTCGAGATTCTCATCGTCAAGCCCAACATCGGCCAATCCGCGATTATCGGCCTCCTCGCCGGCGTGGTAATCCAAATCACCGCCTCCGTCAAGGGCCCCGACCTGATCGCCGAGCCCGTCGCCGCCATGGTCATGGCTCTGCTCGTCTCCGTGCTCGCCGACTCCAAGGTCAAGGGCCTGCTCCCGCTCGTCAGCACCTTTGTTGTCACCTTCATCTCCGGCATGATCTACGCGGCGATCTTCTCCTTTGGCGTCATGAACAACCCGGCTTTCATGGGCGTCATGGCTCCTGTCGTCGTCGCCACCGGTGTTGCCAACGCCATCATCGTGACCGCCCTCTACATCCCCATTAAGAAGGCCCTCAAGCTTAACGACTAAGTAGCTGACAGGCCACACGCAGGCACCGCCGTCTTCAACGCCATCCTGGTCCAGGCCCTCAGCATTCCGCTCAAGAAGGTCTTCTCCAAGTAGTAATACTTGCTACCATGTAGACCGCCGGTCGTTTTGCGGCCGGTGCTCTTTTACGATAGAAAGGCCCCCATGAGCTCCAGCAATACCATCATCAAGCTCGATGACGTCTCATTTTCCTATGGGCACGAGGCGCAGAATGCCCTCGATCACGTCTCACTCGCCATCGAAAAGGGTGAGTTTGTGGGCGTCATCGGCCCCTCAGGCGCCGGCAAATCGACGCTTGCCGCCGTTATGAGCGGAGCCATCCCCCACCATTACACCGGCCAGCTCTTTGGAGCCACGCTCGTCGATGACCGCGACACCTGCGAGATCACCCTCACGGATATCTCGCGCGTGGTGGGAAGCGTGCTGCAGGACATCGATGCCCAGATGGTTGCGCCCATCGTTGAAGACGAGATGCTCTTTGGCCTCGAGAACTTTGGCATACCGCACGATCAAATCGAGGAGCGCATCAGCCAGACGCTGACGACCGTCGGCATTAGCGACCTGCGCCACCGCGAGATTGCCACGCTTTCGGGCGGGCAGAAGCAGAAAGTCGCAATCGCCGCGATCATCGCCATGGCGCCCAACGTGCTCGTGCTCGACGAGCCCACGGCAGCGCTCGACCCGGCAAGCTCCACGCTCGTTTTTGACACGCTGCGCCAGATCAACCGCGAACACGGCATCACCGTGGTTGTTATCGAGCAGAAGGTCGCGCTGTTGTCGAAATACTGCAGCCGCGTCCTCGTCATGGCAGACGGCAAGCTCGCGTTTGACGGCGAACCCCACCAGGTCTTTGCCCACGCAAGCGAGCTGCGCCAGATGGGCGTCGACAGTCCCCGCGTCGCGCGCATCGCGAACAGCCTGGCAGAAGTGGGTCTGTTGCCGAGCGATCAGGCGCCCTGCCTCAATGTTTCCGAAGCGCACCAGCTTATCTCGTCCTTACTTGCGGATGCAACGAGCAAGGACGCGCCCGCCGATGTGCCCGAGACCTCTCCCCATATCCCGGCGGTTCCCCGCGGCGTCAATCAGGAGCCAGTAGTCGAACTCACCGATGTGACCTTTGCCTACCCCCATGGCGGTGCCTCGGTCAGCAACCTCAACATGTGCGTCTATCCCGGCGAGCTCGTAGGCATCATCGGCCAGAACGGTGCTGGCAAGACCACGCTCACCAAGCTGTTGAACGGCCTTCTGCATCCAGCGTCGGGGACCGTGCGTATGGCGGGGATGAACACCGCCGACGTCCCCACCAGCGCGATCGCTGCAAAATGCGCGACGCTGTTCCAGAACCCCGACCGCCAGCTCTGCCGCGACACCGTACTCGACGAGGTTGCCTTTGGTCTTGAACTGCACGGTGTCGGCACCGACGAGGCCCGCCAGCGTGCACGGGTGGCGGCGGAGCGCTTTGGGCTCCCCTTGGACGAATCGCCGTTCTCGCTTTCGCGCGGACAGCGACAGATGGTCGCCCTAGCGTCCGTGGTTGTGCTCGACCCACAGGTGG
This sequence comes from Collinsella sp. SGI.033, assembly GCF_050315135.1. Taxonomy (NCBI): domain Bacteria; kingdom Bacillati; phylum Actinomycetota; class Coriobacteriia; order Coriobacteriales; family Coriobacteriaceae; genus Collinsella; species Collinsella sp. SGI.033. The sequence goes on along the minus strand of NZ_JBNPOK010000007.1, from coordinate 80,338 downwards.
TTCTGCTCGATGAGCCCACGAGAGGCCTCGATTACCGCGAGTGCATGACCGTGATGGAGACGGTGAGCGAGATGGCCGAGCGCGGCTGCGCCGTGATCATGGTGTGCCACGACATGGAAGTCGTCTCGGACTTTGCCCAGCGCCTGGTAGTCATGGCAGACGGACGCATCCTCGAGCGCGGCGACGCGAACCGGATCTTCGCCGACGATGCCCTCATGCGCGCCGCCTACGTGGAGCCACCGCAGGTTGTGGCCCTGTCCAAAGAACTCGCGCGCGACGTTTCGCCCCGATTCGCCGGAATCAGTCAGGTCTCCGATCTGGTCGACCTGGTAAAGGAGATGCTCAAGCATGACTAACGTGATCGACTACGTGCCCGGAGACTCACTGCTGCACCGGCTGAACCCCGTGACCAAGCTAGCCCTGGCCGCGGCTATTATCTTGGCGACCTTCCTCGGCGACACTTATGTGCTCCTGATCGCCCTGCTTGTGCTGACTTTTATCTTGGGCATCTACGCCAAATCGACCGCAGGCCTAGTCTCGCTCGTCAAGCTCATGGTGCCGCTCTCACTAATCATGCTGGTCCTGCAGACCGCCTTTATCCGCACCGGAGCCCCCATCTTTGCCTGGATTACCACAGATGGTCTTATCACCGGCACCAAGGCGGCGCTTCGCCTGCTCGGCGTGGCGCTGCCGCTCATCCTCATGCTCACCATCACGCAGCTCGGCGATCTCGCTAACGCTTGCGTGGAGGTGCTGCACGTGCCGTACCGCTATGCGTTCACGTTTACCACGGCACTGCGCTTTGTACCGGTCTTTAGCCAGGAGATGAACGCCATCATGGAGGCGCAGACCGCGCGCGGCGTTGAATACGACACCAAGAACCCCCTCAAAAAGATCCAGCTCATGCTACCGCTCTGCGTGCCGCTGCTGGTGAGCTCCGTGGGCAAGACCGATGCCACTGCCCTGGCGGCCGAGCAACGTGGCTTTTATCTGCGTACGCGCGCGAGCTCGTACAAGCGCTATCCCATTAAGGGCATGGACATTGCCATACTTATTGCCAGCATTGCCCTCATCGTCCTCGGATTCTTGTTCTAACCTGCCAAAAAGGGACAGGTTTATTTTGGTCGGTTTTATATGGGCAAATGTCAGTCTCGTCCTTTAAGCTCCAGCACCAAGCAGCAACCGCAAAATGCAAAAGGCCTCGGCTCGCACAAACGAGCCGGGGCCTCACTGTTTTCCCAGATAAAACCTACCAAAATAAACCTGTCCCTTTTTGGCAGGTCGAGAGCTACAGACGGTAGGGGGCACCGCTGCGGATGATGGACTCGCGTACCAAAACGTCCATGGCGTCGAGGGTGATCTCGGGCATCTCGCGATACTTTTGCAGCACCGAAAGCTCCGTGCAGGCCAGAATGACGCGGTCGCAGCCGCTGCGGGCAAATTCCCACATCACGCGATCAAACTTATCCATATCGGGCTCGCGTCCTGCCTTCACGTCATCGTAAATAAGCGACATCACATCGGCCTGGCGCTTCTCGCTGGGATAAACGACTTCGACGCCCGCCGCCTCGCACTCGCGACCGTAGACGCCGGCACCCACGGTGCCATCGGTACCCATGATGCCGATCTTGCGCACCGGCTCGGCCGGAATACTCAAGTTGGGGTCGAACTCACACTCCCCCATCACCACGCCGGCAAGCGCATAGCGCACCGACTCGCGCGGCATATGGATGATGGGAACCGAGGTAAACGACTGAATCTGATCGTAGAAGTAGTGCGACGTGTTGCAGGGAATGGCAATGTGCGCGCAGCCCAGCGTCTCGAGCGCCTGCGCACATTCCTTCATGGTCGCCAGCAGCTCGGTATGGTCGCCGGTCTTAATGGCCAGCGTACGGTCGGGCATGGTCGACTTAGAGAGCACCACCATGTCGATATGTTCCTGATCGCGGGCGGCCGCCGTGTGACGCACCACCTGGTCGTAGTAATACGACGTGGCCTCGGCGCCCATACCGCCGATAACTCCCAGCTTTTCCATCGCCGCCTCCTTGGTGACGCTCGCAGCATTGCGCGTATCATACCCGCGCCCGTCCGATACAAACCGGGCGGGCGCGACGTTCATCCTATTTGTAATACGTCTTAAACAGCTTAAAGTGACGCAGCTTGGTGTGCCACATGCGCAGCCAGCGGTTAAAGACAAAGTCGCCCTTCATAAACGAGGGGTCGGCGGCCTTACCCTCCTTGACCAGGCGATGCGCCTTAGCGCGCAGCTCGGGATCCTTGACGTATTTATCGACCACGCCCATGGGGACAACCATCCACAGCGCCTCGTTCTGCGCCGTCACAAACTCGGGCTCAAACGGGCGGTTGTACACATACTCGTCCACTACGTACTTGGCAACGTTAAAGCCACTGTTGGTGACGTAGTAGTTACTGCGGCCCTGGCGAGTGTTGAAGTCGAAGAACTTAAACGAACCGTCGCGCTTGTCGTATTTGACGTCAAAGTTTGAGAAGCCCGTAAACTTGAGGTCCTCGAGCAACTTGCGCACGCCGCCCATGAGCTCGTCATTGGGCTCGGTGATGATGCAGGCGTGGTTGCCAACGCCGTGAGGCTGGTGCTCCTCGAGCAGCACGTGGCCCAGGCACATCATGCGCACCTTGCCGTTGCGGTCGGAATAGCTGGTAAGCACGCGCATGTACTCGTCGTTGCCGGGCACGCGATCCTGCAGGATCAGATCATCGGTGTAGCCACTCGCATATACATCGCGAATGACCTGCTCCAGCTCGGCGCGATCGGCGATCTCGTAGGCCTTTTTCTGTCCCTCGAACTCATGCTCCCACCACATGATGCCGTCGGAAGGCTTCAGAATCATCGGGAAGGGGAAGTCGATCTGGTCGAGCACCTCGGCAGGAGCCTCGCCCTGGGCGTTGAGCATGGCCATGGTAAAGGTAAACGTATGCGGATAGGGAACACCGTGCTTCTCGCACAGCTCGTAGAAGATTTCCTTCTTCTGGCACTGTTCGAGCATGCTGTAGGGCGCGTATGGCGCGATGACGTTTGAGGCAAGCTCGCCGGCATCCTGAGCCTGTGCGGCAAGCGCGACATAGTTGTCGCCGCAGCCCATGAGAATAATCTTCTTATCGGGATTGGCCTGCGCGACACCGTTAATGGTCTCGATCATGACCGGCATGGTGTCGATATCAACATTGGGCGTGTAGTCGATAATCTGGCTGCGGTACGCAGGACCGGTCTGGTACTTGCCAAAGACCAGGCTCTTGACCTGATACTCCTCGTAAAAGGCGCGCGCCACCGAATAGGCGTTGATGTCGCCGCCGAGCAGCACGGGGATAAACTCGCGCTCTGTAAACTGCAATGCCATGGAAACTTCCTATCTAGAACTGCCCACGACGGGCGGTCTTTATGCAACCCGTTTATTTTAGCGTGCCGGACCGTTTCCTCCTAAAGCTCCACTGTATCTATGACAATCAACGCAATTATCCAGCATGAAGGCCGCACTCACCGCCGTATGACAAACGGCAATGAACCCACCGTTGTTGTAGGGTTCAGCATATTGATACCCCCGAGTGAAAGGCGCACGCGTGCTCCAGGACCTTCCAACCGATAACCCCATCCTCGATGCCGCAAAACGCGAGTTGGCGCCGCGCGCGCAAGCGACTGCTCCTCTGCGCACCGCAAACGACGCTTACGACGGTGCCGCCTACATCACCTCCATCGATACATCGGCGCACAAAGGCACGCGCAAGACGCCCGTCGCTGGCGGACACGATACCGCCATCGAGCAGTTTGGCCTCGTCTCCGATGCCCACGCCGGGGACAACATCAGGGTAATCAAACTCGGCGACGGCACCTGTTCGTTCACCCCCGCCCAGGCGCTCAACGAAGTAGGGCAAGCTCGCCGCAATGGGACCTTATAGCCACAAACCCCAACGTTGAGATAGCTTTCACAGTCCAAAGCCCGCCCCAAACAGGCCCCCGTAACGTTAAAGTTGAACTCTATGGTTTCTCAACAATTCGATATAACTGCAGGTCAAAGCCAAAGTCTCAAGTTCAACTTGACCCTTTAAAACCTTTAAGGTTCAAGTTGAGGTCGAAAGCAGTAGTAGAATACCTGAGGAACAATAACCTACGATTGATTGCAGAGGGACTGGATGCAGCATTCGAATCATCGCACCGCAGCGCTCATCGCGTCGAAGCCGGCTCGTATCATCACGAGCGCCGCGCTCGCCGTTGCGTTGACGGCCACGCCGATGCTCTCCCCCGTCGCGGCGTATGCCGCCTCGCAGGCAACGCAGGATCAGCTTGCCGCCGCCCAGCAGAAGATCGAAGCCGCCACGAGCGCCTACAACGATGCCCGTACCAAGCTCGGCGATCTGCAGAAGCAGATTGACGCCAACGAGGCAAGTATCGAAAAGATCGAGGCGAAGCTTCCCGATCAGCAGGAAAAGGCATGCACCGCCATGCGCGATCTGTACAAGTACCAGAAGGGCACCAACCCCATCGTGAGCTTCCTGGTCAACGCACAGAGCCTGGGTGAGTTCATCACGACCTGCAAATACACCAACCAGATCACAAGCTCGAGCCTCGACGAGATCGAAGAGCTCAATAACATGCAAACCGAACTCGAGCAGAACAAGGCCGAGCTCCAGCAGGCCAAGTCTCAGCTTGAGGCAGAGCAGAAAAACGCCGAGGATGCGCTGGCGCAGGCCCAGCAGCTCCGCAGCGAGGCACAGGCAAAAGCCGAGCAGGAAAATGCCGCCGAGCTTGCCAAGCTTGAGGCCGATAAGGCCGCTGCCGCCGAGAAGCTCTCGGGCGAGGGCGTGAGCGGCAGCAATTCCAGCAGCCAGGCCACCAACGCCAACACCACCATCGACACCACGGTGAACAACGCCAACACCGGTAGTTCCGATTACGATTCGTTCATTAATGAGTGGACGAGCCGCATCGACAATTACCTCGCCGGCTCCCCTATGGCAGGCCAGGGCTATAACTTTGCCGTCGCCGCTTGGAATACCGGTGTCGACCCCCGTTGGTCCCCCGCCATCGCCTGCATCGAGAGCACCAAGGGTGCTTATTGCGCCAATTCTTACAACGCCTGGGGCTGGAGTGCACGTGGCGGCGGTTGGCGCAGCTTTGGCAGCTGGAGCGAGGGCATCTTCGCTCACGTTGCCTATCTGGGCGCCAACTACGGCTCCACCCTTACCCCGGCTGCGGCCAAAAAGTACTGCCCACCCACGTGGCAGGACTGGTACAACAAAGTCGCCGCTCAGATGAACCGCATCTAAGTGCAACTGCAAAGGGCCCCAATGGGGCCCTTTTCTATTAGGTAGCGGAGGTATCGACGACGCCGGTCGCATTGGCAACCGCGACTATGACGATCATGCATAGGAGCAGCACACCCAATGCCTTGAGCCAGAGTTTCGCGAGTTTCTTGCCGCGATAGCTGTCGAGCAGTGCGAATCGCCGACGTAGACGGCGCTTATCGAGCACCGCAAAATGCATAAGCGCCATAAGGCCATCGACAAAGAAAAAATACTCGATTATGAGAAGCCACGTCGGGTAGCTTTGGTTTGCTCCCGTGGGTTGAAAGACGGCAAAGTGACTTCCGGCAAAGAACACAAGCAGCGAGAAGCAGACGAGCGTATTCCAAATGCGCCCCAGGGACTCCGGAACGCGAGAGAGCAGACCGCATGCAGCGGAGGTGGCAGGCCTAGGAAGCCTTGCGGGGTTCTGGAGCCCTTGGGGCGTCAACAACGTCTCCGAGGCCGGAGTACGGACAGGCGCAGGCGCAGGAGGCCGCACGGGGCGACTCAGATCGTATGCCGCGCGCGTCGCCCGTCCCAACGCTTCCGCACTCGCAAAACGCTTGGCCGGGTCGAGCGCCATCGCCATGCAAACGACATCGGCAAGTGGAGTGGGAATGCCGCGCACCTCGCATTGCTCGCGCATGTCGAGCCCTGGTTTAGGGTCGACTCCCGTCAAGCAGAAGAACAGCAGGGCACCGAGCGCGTAGACGTCGCTTCGCACGCTCGTCTGCCCAAACCCATACTGCTCGGGAGGCGCATAGGGCCGTGTCCCAAACTTGACAGTATCGGCATCGGCGCCATCGCGCCACACGCGCGCGATCCCCAAGTCGATAATCACCAGCGATGAAAACGTCAGGCCGTCATCAGGCGTATAGTTGGCACCTGTCACGATGATATTCGACGGCTTGAGGTCGCGATGGATCACCGGCGCCGAAGCCTCCCCCGCCATTGCAAAACCGGCATGGAGCTCGCCAACGGCGTCGCAAAGGACAAGATACAATTCACGCGCATAATCGGGAGCGGATCCCAGACGGTCCACCAGTGCCCCGAGTGTCTCCCCTTCGATGTATTCCATAACCACGTTGAGCTCGTCGCCCGCACGACGACAATCGACGATTCTGGGCAGGTGCTCAAAACGCCTGCCTGCCCGCTGAGCGGCAAACAGACGCTCGTATGCCCCGCCGATTTGAGCCGAAGCATCGATGCGTTTACGGACAAAGGGACCGAGCGAACCACCGCCGGTTCCTTCAAAGTACACGAGCTCGGTTGTTTCAACGGACGAGCGCTTAAGTACACGCTCCACGCGATAGCTGTCGTCGCGATCGAGCGACGCCAGGTGCTCGGCAAGCGCTGCGGTCAGCTCGTCATTGGAATATGTTGGGGTCTGAGTATCCATAGCCTCCATCATAGCGCAGGGCGCAGACACCCCATGGCATCCGCGCCCCGTTCGTTTGCATCGTTGTTCGACAGCTCCGCCGGCTCAGATATCAGCGGCTAATTCACCGTCTCCTCGCCAAAGCGATACAGCTCCTCGTTGACCTTTTGGAGGCTGCACCCGCGATCGATGCAAAAGATGATAATCGCATCGCGGCGGTCCTTGCAGTTAAGGACGCTTACCCCGGCAGCCGTCAGCGCACGGTTGGTCTCTTTGAGCGTCAGCGCCATCGCAAAGGCAATCTGCAGCACCTTATTGCGACTCGGATGACGCGCACCGGTAAAGATCTGATAGCCAAAGGTCTCATTGAGATCGGCCATACGAACCACGCGCGAGCGCTCCAAGCCCTTTTCCTGCAGTAGCTGCTTCAGGTAATCCGAAAGCGACGGGGCGGCAAAGTCGTGCTCCCTGATATAGCCATCGATGTTCGGCGCATCGAGAAGCTCATTGAGCAACTCCTCGGTCAGCTTTTTATCGGGCATACGACTTCACCTCCCATCCGGCGCAACGGTAGCGACATGCTAGGCCAGCACCCAGCTTGCAGTGGCAGACTTATCAAACATGTTGGCAAAATACAGTGCCTTCTTGATATCGCCATCAAAGTAGATATTGCCCGCCACGGAGCCACCGGCGGAAAGGGTACCAGACTGCAGCTCATCGGAGCCCTCGCTGTAGTAACCCTGATTCTGTTGGGCGCCGTTGGCGTCCTCGCCCTTCCAGTCGTAGACATTGTAATCTGCGCCCTCATCGCCATTGTTGACGTACGTGACGTGAATGCCCGTCATGGTCGAACCGTCATAATTTGTAAGGCCGGGCTGGACGGAATCGACAACGACGGAAAGACCGGCAGCCGTGGTCACCGTCGTGCCAACCACCAGGTCAGTCGTAGGCTGCTCTTCCTTCTTCGCCTCTTCCTTCTTGTCGCCATCGCCAGCGTCCTCGGTGACGGTCGCCTTATCGCTACCACAACCGGCAAGAAGACCGGCAGTCCCCAAGGCGACGGTGGCGAATGCGCCAAGTGCAGCGCGACGGCTCAGCAGCACTTCGTTTTCGAGCTTTTTCATTATGCATCCTTCCTACGATCCGGCTACCGCGCCGGTACACAGCACATCGTAGAAGGCAGCGAGCTCAAATTCATTAGCTGGGAGCTAATGGGGGGTGTTCCTATAGTTTTGTCAACTGGGCAATGCTGTTTTCGAGATTGAATCGCGACATGCTAACGCCAGGCCTTTCGGCCGATGGGCTCCAATCTGTTCGGAGCGCTTCGACTAGGCGGCGTAGGGCACCCTGTCCCGCATGATCGCGTAGATGACCTTCAGCCTCTTTCGTGCCAGCGCCTTGAGCGCCTTGCCGTGCGGCATGCCCCGCTCTCGGCACCTAGCGTAGTAATCGCCCCATCTTCCCTCTGTCCGGGTAAGGCAGTTGCACGAGAATATGAGCAGGTTCTTCAGCCTCTTGTTGCCTTGGCGCGATGCCGTCACCGAGGAGATCGAGGTCCCCGACTGGCGGTTGCGCGGCGCCAGGCCGCAGTACGACGCGAGCTTGTCGTGGCTTGGGAAGTCTTCGATATCTATGGAGATCGCGAGCTCGGAAGCGGTTTTGGGGCCGATCCCCGGCACCGTCAGGAGGCATCGGTAGGTATCGTCGCCCTCGAGGAGGGCGGATATCTCCGCCGTGATCACATCGATCTCCGCCGAGTTCTCGGAGATCCTGCGCGCGAGCAGCCTCACCGCCCGGTCCTCGGCGGCGATGGCCGCCGCATCCGGCCTTGTCGAGGAGGCCGTCGAGCGGACGAGGGCCTCGATCTTGCCGCGCGCCGCCCCGCGCGTGAGCGCCGCCGCCCTGCGGGGCCCGGCGTCGGCCACCGACCAGGCCCCGCCGAGGGATGCCATGAGCCTCAGCTGGGGACCGTCGGACAGGTCGACCAACGCCTCGAAGGCGGGGCACGATTCCAGCAGGATGCTGCGCAGCCGGTTCTTGCTCCTGGTGTTTTCGCAGGTCAGGAAGTTTCTCTGGGCGGCCAGCGCCCTCGCCGCCGCGACCGTCGGGCCCGGATCCCCGACCGGCAGGAGTGCGTCGGGGATGCCCAGCGCCGTCTTCGCGATGACCATTGCGTCCCGCTCGTCGGTCTTGGCGTCGCCGGCGAAGAGCCTGGCGGCCCCGTGTGCCGCGAGTCCCGGCAGGTACGCCGCCGACATCCCGGCCGCCTTGGCGCGGGCGAGCGCGAGGGCGCCTATGTTGCGCGACTGGTCGACGACCACGAGCGCGTCGGGGAAGCGGCCGAACAGCGAGTCCAGATCGCCCTCCCTGTTCGCGACGGGGGCGCTCAGCAGTATCTCGCCGTCCCGGGTCGCGACGCATGCCCAATGGGACAATTTCCCGACATCGAGCCCGATGACGGCTTCCGGCATTCTAGGTGGTGCCACGGTGTTATCCTCCAATCGGTAGGCCGATCGGAACCCCTCCCTGCGACACCCACATTACCTGGCCGTGGCGCTTGCGCCCGGCAGTTTCCTATCAGTCGTCCGGAGCGGCGAGCGCCCCCGGTGGCAACACCCCCCGGGCCCTCTACGGGGCAGGGGCAGACGGCCATCCGGAGGCGCCCGATCGGCGGCCCCTCGGGGCTTGCCCGTATCGTAGGCAATGCGCCGAATGCTCGCCATCGAAATTTATCGGTGGCCCACTTCAGACTGTAATGGGTTGTAAGCCAGATTGGTACTGGATTGAGAAGATGCCTGTTCAGATGGAGCGGTGATTGAGGCTGCAGCTTGATACCAAAGCGCCCTTGCCGCGCCTCTGGCCGACGTTAGCCGCACCCCTCTCACCTGCAAGATGCCCATGAGGGGGGCTGCCCGTCGAAGATAGCGCGCGCATGGTGTTCGACGATTCCGTCGCCCCGCTATCGAATAAAAGGTATGGTCCTAAGATCACTCAGGCAATAAAGCAATAGCGCTGCGGTATATCTCCCCGTGCTTTAAGTCGGCATCAGCCACCTCAGGCAAGCGATTCAAATCACGGCACCCCTATGCCAGCTCGCGAAGCCTCCCGAGCGCCAGCCTGAACCACTCCAGATCGTCCTCATCAGGCACGCTATCGTACTTCCAGTGCGTTATATAGCGCCACCGAGAGAAGACGCCGCTGCCCAGAAGCCCAACGTCGTCTATGGTGTCTATGTCCTCTCGCAGTCCTTCGGCCGTACCGGAGCGCGGATATGCCCCGGCAAAGGCCTCGCCAAAGTCCATGTGCCAACCCAGGCCGAACATGTCATGGGCCAACGCGTGGAAGTCGCGGGTGGGACCGTCCAGCGAATCCTCGAAGCGCTTAACGAACCTGCACAGGTCATCACCGTAAGCCCCGCCGAACAAATAAGGCTCAATCACGTCCTTGCCGCGCAAGGCCTCTAACCACTCGGTCGGAATGCCCTCGTATCCGTACAGGATGCCGGCCAATCCACCGGCCACGCAAGCCGTGGTGTCGGTATCGTCGCCCAGGTTCACGGCGGTCAGTACGCAGTCGCGGTAGTTGTCGGTATGTTCTAGGCACCAGATGGCGGCGTGGTAAGTATCCCACACGTAGCCGCCGCTGGCACCAGCTCTGTCCTCACTCTCGCAGCCGGCGTGCCCGCTGTAAAGCACCTCGCGGGCATAGGCGATCATGTCCACGCAGGCCTGGCAGCAGTCGTCGGTAGCGTGGGTGATCGCGCTGACCTCCTTTATGTCGCAGTCGGAGCATTCCATAAACACCATAGGCAGGCAACGCATGAGCGAGCCGTTGCCCTTGCTGTATTCGCTTGTGAGCCCGCAACCCGTATCGAGCGCCTGCCTGGTGGCGTTGCCGTAGTCGAAGACGTTCCCGTCGGCGGTGTATGCGCCTTCGTTTATCCAATTGCGGAACTTGACGAGGATATCGTCGCAATTGATATCGCCGAGCTCGCGGTAGCTGTCGCACAGCGCGAGCGCCATGGACGTGTCGTCGCTTCATGTGCCCGCAGGCTGGTTGTGCGTGCCGAGGCCCACCATGTCCGTGCAGGTAAAGCTGCCGCGCGGCCTGAACTCGTAGGGCACGCCGAGCGCATCGCCCACGGCCATGCCGTACACGCAGTCCCTCACCGTCCGTAACAAGCCCATGGCGCGCACCTAGTTCCAGTTCATGCCGAACTTGCGCGAGCAAAGCACGTCTTTCCAGTGACTCTCGCGCTCGCACACCTCGGCGGTGGTCATCTTGGTGTCGCACACCTCTAGAATGGAGTAGGTGAAGTTTTCCACGATGTACCCAGTTCCGTGCTCGGCCACGATGGCCTTGAACTCCTTGTTGCCGCCAGTCGGGTCCATGGGGTTGGCATAGGCGCTCCAGCGCTGCCAGATACCCAAGTCCGCGCCCGCGTCCTTCTTGCTGTCGCCCGAGGCCGAACCCACGTAGAGTTTCCCCGTCGCGGTGTCGGTGATGCAGTAGACGCCCTTCACGTTGTCCAGCGCCCAGTACCAGTCGGAGCCCACGCTGGCGATAACGGCCTGCAAGGTCTTGTGGTCGATGCACACGTACTTGTAGCCAGGAAAAGGGGCAACGTTGCCCAGGCTCATCGAGTACTCGTACACTACGGGCTCGAAGTCGTGCATCGTGTTCTCGTAGAACTTGTTGTAGATGTCGCGCCCGATAGGCTTCTTCAACTTGATGATGAGGCGCTTGATGTAGGCCTCGTAGTCGGGAAGAAGCGTCAACTTGTAGCCCACGCCGCCCAGCACCTCGGGTACTGCCTTCTCCACTTTGTGCATGCCGCCGAAGATGAAGTACTCGGGCCCGTAGGTGTAGTACTGTGCGAACGAGAGCAGGTAATCCGCATGGTTGAGGTTGTTATTCGCTTGTCCCGTCGCGCTCCTCCACGCGTTCATCTCGTACCATCGCGAGCCGCTATCGGTCTTCTCGGGGGTCGAGGTGTCCTTCAACAGCATGTCGTACGCGCGCACGTTCACGTCGCCAGCATTCATGTTGAATTTGATCTTTGTCTTCTCTGGGTGCGCCACCGGCATCAAATCCCTGAGCGTTATAACAGCATTTCCCATGTTAATTCGCCGTTTCAGTTTGAAAAGCCTGTAGGTCGAATCATACCACTCGCTTTCCAGACGAAAATTAGCGCTCGGCTAACCGCTCTGCTGTTGTCGTTTCTTATGGCGAAGAAGAGCACGAAGCCGATAAGCCCCGCGCCCGTGTTTATGCCTTGTTTGGCGATTGTTCGTGATGTGCCCGCACAGCTATTTTTGGTGAATAATCCGAAAGTAAGGAAGATAAGCGCGAATCATCCACGCCACCATCCGTCTCGCCCGCACTCGGGCAATACGCAGTGCCCGCTCCTGATCGGCCGTCCCTAGCGCCGGCGCGAACTCTTAGATGGCGTCTTTTGCGCTCATCACCTTGCGGAAGACGGTCGCGTCCTGCTTGCCGATGGGAATCGCGATCTTCTTGCCGCCCGCGCGTCGCACTCCGTCTTGAACAACATGTCCCATCCGCCCCCTCGCCTCATCCTCAAAAGGCTCGTCGAAGCCTAGCCCACCGTGACGGATTCCCCGGTAAAGGTGCTAACGAGCAGCAAAACAAAGAACACAAGGTAGCCGATGCTCAACAGGTAGGCGGTAACCAAAAAGACAATCCATCCCACATCGGTCTTGCCGTCGGCATGGCGTTGCTCGCGATTGCGGCAGAGCCAAATCGTCACGCCAATGGCCACGATCAGCAACACGAGTGCCGCTGCCGCCAACCCGGCAAGCGCAAACATAACGCCAATGCTCACAGCAATAACCGGAAGCAACAACAAGCCGCATCCACACCCACCGGGACTATAAACGGCAGACTGTCGGCGTCGCCCCATCGTCACTCCAACCTCAACATCTTTGAACACTACAATGCGATAGCCTGCTGAACAGGAACGATCTTATCCAGTTCCGGCTCGATGCGCCTCTTTTCCGCCTCGAGGTCAAACGCTATCTGGGCGCGCAGCCAATAACCATCCGTTAGGCCAAAGTAGCGGCAAAGGCGAAGATCGGTGTCAGCCGTAACACGACGCCTCCCCAAAATAATCTGCCCAATACGCTGTGCCGGAATCCCGGTCTCCTTAGCAAGACGATATTGAGAAATGCCCATAGGAACAAGAAATTCCTCTTTGAGAAGTTCACCAGGAGTCACCGGTGACAGCAAATCGGGCGCGGTCTCATCACTTGTGATAATCGACGATTTCGACATTCCAAGCCATCCCCTGTCTCCACTCAAAGCAGGCCCGATAGCGCTCATTAACACGGATACTATATTGGCCGGCGCGATCGCCCTTCAACGCTTCAAGACGATTGCCCGGAGGAACGCGAAGGTCATCAAGTGAAGCACAAACCTGCAGTTGACGAATCTTCCTCAATGCGACCCGCTCAAAGGGCACGAACCTCCTGACCCGCACACCCATTGCAAAACGTTCGGTATCCTCATCTTTGTACGATGCAATCATAGTATCGCCTTACGTTAATAACGTCAAACGTTTCTACAGACATACATCTCTATTATACCGTACATTTGTTCGTATTTTCTAGAACATGCGCCCGCGCCGATTAACCAAGCAAAAGCAATCGTTTGTAGACATCGAGGCCCTTGAGTAGGATTTCCTCGTCAAAGAGCATGGTATCGGTGTGAAGGGCGCTCGTGGCATAGGCGGGACAGCCATCCGAATCGCTCGGGTTTTCTTGCGCCTCCGGCACGCCCGTGCCCAGCAAGAAGAACACGCCCGGCAGATGGCGCTGATAGAAAGCAAAGTCCTCGGCAATTAACAGCGGCTCCTCCACAAGCTGCAGGCCGGGCAAGGCAGGCGCGACGCTGGCAAACAACTCGGGGTCGTTGTCGACCGGCGGATAGCCCTCGGCAAAGTCGAGATCGTACGTGCAGCCCGTTGCAGCGCATGCCTCATCAAGCACGCGGCGCACGCCCTCGCGCGCCCGGTCGAACATGCCGTCCGTAAACACACGCAGGCTTCCGGCCACATGGGCCTCCCCCGCCACCGCGTTGCAAACCGTACCGGCCTGCAGCAGACCAAACTTGCCGATACAGGGCTCGTCGCCGCCCAGCTCGTCCATCAGCTCGCGCTCGGCAACCAAAAACTTCGCTGCCGCCAACGCGGCATCGTGCGACTCCTCGACCGGCACGCCATAGGTCTTAGCAATATGGATGCTCGTACCGTGAATATAGATATGCGTCTCGCTCGAACGCGCCAGCAGCGGACCGGAACAGCTCGCCAACGTGCCGGCAGGCAGATCGGGCCACACATGGAAGCCAAAAATGCGGTCGACCCCATAGCGCTCGAACACGCCGCTCTCGCATACCGTCTTGGCACCACCGGTCGTTTCCTCGGCCGGCTGGAACACAAAGAGCACGTTGCGCCTCATGGCGCCCGGCTGCTCGCGAATCGTACGGTCGACATACGTCGCGGCGGCAAGTGCCATGGCCATGTGACCGTCATGTCCGCAAGCGTGCATCTTGCCGGGATGGGTCGAGGCAAAGGCCGCCCCTGTCGCCTCCTCAATGGGCAGCGCATCCATATCGGCGCGAATCGCCGTGGCATGCGCGGCATCAACGCCGGCGTCGAAGAAAGCGCAGACGCAGCTGGGGCACGGATGGGTCACTTCGCAGGTGAGCGGTGCCAGCACGCCCTCGATATAGGCAATGGTTAGCGGAAGATCGAAATCGAGCTCCGGAATGCGATGGAGATCGCGGCGATAGCGACGGAGTTCTTGGAGCTCGGTCATAGAGGATCCCTTCGTGAGGCACATTTGTTGCAACTTATTGTGATACAGGATTGTGGCGCACATGTTTCCAGCATATCCCTGCATTTTTTAAACGTTATATACGAATACTCTTGTTTGGTAAAGTGCAACGTGATAGGGTCTTTACCACTTGATAGAGGCGCGGGCACGAAGAGCCGCGGGCGAGCCGGCAGGCTTTGACCCCGCGGGGAGGCGAAACCCGCCGAACTGGGTTTTTCGGGCACGAACAACCTGGTGGGCCTGTGGGAAACACCCACAGGACTGTCTGCAGCAATGCGGGAGCGCTATCCGGACATTGGGTCCACGCTATGCGGATTCGATGCGCAGATGGCGCCGTCTGGATAGCGAGGTTTACGGGACATGGCATTGACCCCCAACGAGGCATATGCGGCCAAGCAGCCGTTTGTGGACAAGGAGACGCTCGAGCATATCATCGAGCAGTTTCCCACGCCGTTTCATCTATACGACGAGGCGGGCATCCGCCGCAACATGCAAGAGGTGCGCGACGCCTTTGCGTGGAACCCGGGCTTTAAGGAATACTTTGCCGTCAAGGCCAACCCCAACCCGGCACTCATCTCCATTCTCAACGAATACGGCTGCGGCTGCGATTGCTCGAGCTATACCGAGCTCATGATCGCCCGCTCGCTGGGTATCACGGGACACGACATCATGTTCTCGTCCAACGACACGCCGGCTGCGGACTTTGAGCTCGCCGACAAGCTGGGTGCCATCGTCAACTTTGACGACATCAGTCACATCGAGTTCTTTGAGCGTGTTGCGGGGCCCATCCCCAAGACGGTCAGCTGCCGCTTTAATCCGGGCGGCCTGTTCCAGCTCTCCAACGGCATCATGGACAACCCCGGCGACTCCAAATACGGCATGACCACCGAGCAACTCTTCGAGGCCTTCCGTATGCTCAAGACCAAGGGTGCCGAGGACTTTGGCATCCACGCCTTCCTTGCCAGCAACACCGTCACCAACGACTATTACCCCAAGCTCGCGCGCATCCTCTTTGAGCTTGCCGTACGCCTGGAGCGCGAGACCGGCGCACACGTCGCCTTCATCAATCTATCCGGCGGCGTCGGCATCCCCTACCTGCCCGAGCAGCAGGCCAACGACATTCACGCCATCGGCGAGGGAGTGCACGCGGCATACGACGAGATCCTGGTCCCCGCAGGCATGGGCGATGTGGCAATCTACACCGAGATGGGCCGCTTTATGATGGGCCCCTACGGCTGCCTGGTCACCAAGGCCATCCACGAGAAGCAGATCTACAAGGACTATATCGGTGTCGATGCAAGCGCCGTCGATTTGATCCGCCCCGCCATGTATGGTGCCTACCACCACATTACGGTGATGGGTCAGCCGGGCGGCGCCGACAAGGGCACAGCGCCCGTCACGAACACCTATGACATCACGGGCAATCTGTGCGAGAACAACGACAAGTTCGCCATCGATCGCGAGCTACCGCATATCGACATGGGCGACCTGCTTGTAATCCACGATACCGGTGCGCATGGCTACTCCATGGGCTACAACTACAACGGACGGCTGCGCTCCGCCGAGGTCCTGCTGCGCCCCGACGGCGCGGCCGACCTCATCCGCCGCGCCGAGCGCCCGGGCGATTACTTTGCCACGCTCGACGTGCTGCCGTGCGGCCGAGAACTGCTGGCCAAGTCGCGCGCCGAAAGTGCCCGCCGCCGCGCCCAAGACGAGCGCCTGGCAGTCGCCGCCCAATGGAACAAGCGCATCCAGATCGCCGAAGCGAAGGAGAAGAACATGGACATCCGCAATCTCGAGGGCTCAATCGTCGCCCTGGTTACGCCGTTTAAAAAGGACGGCAGTGTCGACTTTGATGCGCTCGAGCGCCTTATCGATTTCCACCTGCAAAATGGCACCGACGCCATCCTCGCCCTGGGCACCACCGGCGAGAGCGCCACGATGACCGACGACGAGGACAACTCCGTTGTCGCCGCGGTGGTCAAGCAAGTTGCAGGACGCGTTCCCGTCATCGCCGGCTCGGGCTCCAACTCCACGCAGACCATGCTCACCAAGTCGCTCACTTACCAGGGCTTGGGAGCCGACGGCCTGCTGCTCATTACCCCCTACTACAACAAATCCAACGAAGAGGGTATCTACCAGCACTTTAAGACCGTCGCCGATGCCGTAGACATCCCCTGCATCCTGTACAACATCCCCGGCCGCTGTGGCTGCGGCATCAGCGAGCGCAACGTGGAGCGCTTGGCCGCGCACCCCAACATCATGGGTATTAAGGAAGCCTCGGGCAACGTCGCCTACGCCGCCAAGATCGCCCACCTGCTGTCCGACGACTTCCGCATGTACTCGGGCGAGGACGCGCTCACCGTGCCGCTCATGAGTCTGGGTGCTTCGGGCACCATCAGCGTGTGGGCCGACGTGCAGCCGCAGCTCGTACATGACATGTGCCGCGCCTATCTGGACGGTGACGTGGCACGTGCCCGCGATATCCAGATTGCCGGCCAGCCGCTCATCAATGCCCTCTTTAGCGAGGTCAACCCCATCCCCGTCAAGGAAGCGCTCGCCCAGATGGGTATGATCGAGGCAAACTACCGCATGCCGCTGTGCTCCATGGCAGACGACACGCGCTCCGCACTTACCGATGCTCTGAAGGGAGCTGGTCTGCTTGATTAAGACCGTCATTATGGGAACGGGCCGCATGGGCTCGCTCATCCGCACTACCGCCGAGGGTATTGTCGACGCTGCCGGAGAGCCCGTTTTTGACATCGTCGCCCAGATCGGCTTCGACTTGTCAGAGCTCGAGAACGCTCCGGCAGCCGACGTCATCATCGACTTCTCGAACGTTGCGACCTTCGACGCCGTCGTCGCCTATGTCGAGCGCACGGGCGCGGCGTTGGTCTCGGGCACCACAGGCTATACGCCCGAGCAGATGGATCGCCTGCGCGAGCTGGGTCAGAGCGCCCGCGTCATGCACTCCGGCAATTACTCCATCGGTATCGCAGCCCTGCGTCATCTGGTGGCACAGGCCACGCGAGAGCTGCCCGGCTTTGACTGCGAAATCGTCGAGACGCACCACAACCAAAAGGTCGACGCCCCCAGCGGCACTGCCAAGTTGCTGCTCGACGCCGTCGTCGAAGCCGAGCCCGAGGCAGGCTACCACCCCGTCTATGGCCGCGAGGGCATGTGCGGAGCGCGCGACCCCAAGGAGATCGGCATGCACTCGCTGCGCGGTGGCACTGTCGCCGGCGTGCACAAAGTGAGTTTCTTTGGCCAGGACGAGGAGGTCACGCTCGCGCATCGCGCCACGAGTCGTCAGATCTTTGTCAACGGCGCCTTGGCAGCCGCGCAGAAGCTCGTCACCCGCGAACCCGGCTTCTATACGTTCGACCAGGTCATGTTTGCCTAACCAGGTATCAACCGGATCCACCCAAAGGAGAGACCGCAAATGAGCAACGCAGCCGAAATGGATGCACAGGAGATTATCAACTATATCGCCACCGCGCCCAAGAAGACGCCCGTCAAGCTGTACGTGCGCGAAAAGCCGGGCATGAAGGTCCAGTGGGGCAATGCGCATGTCTATGGCGGCCGCCGTGGAAAGACTGTATTTGGCG
This sequence comes from Collinsella sp. SGI.033, assembly GCF_050315135.1. NCBI lineage: Bacteria > Bacillati > Actinomycetota > Coriobacteriia > Coriobacteriales > Coriobacteriaceae > Collinsella > Collinsella sp. SGI.033. The sequence continues at coordinate 62,180 of NZ_JBNPOK010000007.1, read as the reverse complement.
ACTGGGATGAGCTCAAGGCAATCCTCGACGCCAACGTCGATTCCATCGACTACTACGATGTGGAGAACGACTGCCGCAACTCCGCCGTGCCCATGCTCGACCTCAAGGGCATCAACGCCCGCATCGAGCCGGGCGCGATCATCCGCGACCGGGTCGAGATCGGCGACCGTGCCGTCATCATGATGGGCGCCATCATCAACATCGGCTCCGTCATTGGCGAAGGCTCCATGATCGATATGGGCGCCGTGCTGGGCGGTCGCGCCACCGTGGGCAAGAACTGCCACATCGGCGCCGGCACCGTGCTGGCAGGCGTCGTGGAGCCCGCCAGCGCCACGCCCGTCATCATCGAGGACGACGTTATGATCGGCGCCAATGCTGTGGTCCTGGAAGGCGTGCGCGTGGGCAAGGGTGCTGTCGTTGCCGCCGGCGCCGTGTGCGTCGAGGACGTCCCCGCCGGCGCCGTGGTCGCCGGTGTCCCTGCCCGCGTTATCAAGATGCGCGACGAGAAGACCGACAGCAAGACCGGTCTCGAGGAAGGCCTGCGCCAGCTCTAATAGTTACGCGGTTTTACCAAACCGCGTAACTTGTCGACGCTCCAAACGACCCAGAGCGGCAATCTGACGTTCAATCGTCGGGCATGACCAGAAGGTCAATGCCCTCCTCTTTCACGTCACCTTGCTCGCTCTGGGTCGTTTTCGCTGACGTATGCTCAACCTGCAACGTGATTAAGCCCCAAGTAAAAAGGCCGAAGCCCTCGTCCGAGGCTTCGGCCTTCATCATCTCAGGGTTCCGTCGTATTCAACCATGGCGGGTTGCTTTGACAGGCGCCCTACGGCCGTCTTATAGACCTCGAAACGATCGCGCCGTGCTACTGCCACGATCTCGGCAATCTCAACCATTCCGTCCTCTCGGATTCGGAAAACCATTTTGAGTCCCGCATTCCGCCATTTAATCTTTTTGCAGCCGGCGAGCTCGCCGTGAAGCGGCGTTCCGATTTCATCAGCGCGCGTCTTTAATTTTGCGACGGCAATACGGACGAGCCTGCGCTGGGATCCATCTAGTTTTTGATATTCCTTCTCGACGTCTCGATTCAAAAAGCCGACAACAAAATGCCCGCTCATTCGAAAAGGCCCTCGTCGGGAATCGCGTCCGGATCCATCGACTCAAGCTCCGCGAGGTCCTCGGCAGTTAAGGCGTCCTCAAACGGAACAAACTCATGCGGACCATGCTTGACTCGATCCGCAGCGATGCGATTTATCTCAAGTTCACGCAGATACTGCAGCGCGCCGTACATTTCCTCATAGGCAGCATAGTCGATAATCACGGTATCGATATCATTATGATCAGCAATGAACTGAGGCGCGCGTTTTGCGCGTTTACGAATGGTGGATAAGGACTTGCTTGCTTCGGTAGCAGAAACAACCTGGTCTTTTGTAAACACCGGTTTTTCCAGAACAAGTGGGGACATTTTGACCTCCAAAAAATAATCTGGATTTTATTTCAAAGTATTCTTCAAAATATAATCCAGACTTTTATTCAAAAGTTAAAAGCCTTATCGGTTCTCGATGCTACCGATGTTTTTGAGCTCGATGGAGATGAGGCCGTTGGGCTCGTTGACGAACTCGATGTACTCGGAATTCGAACCCATCTCGGCCGGAAAGCTGATCTCGATACCCGTATCGGTACGAATCTTATGATTGCGTACGGCCGCGCGCTCGACTTGCTTGCGCTCCACGGGCACGCGCTCGGGCACCTTCTCCTCGGTCAGCGCCGCACGCACGCTCTCCTTGATGACCGGCTCGTCCTCAAAGACCTCATCGACGATATCCCAAGGCGGCAGCTCCTCGTCGTCTTCAACCTTCTCGGCAACGGCGGCTTTGACCTTGGCGAGCGCTACGGCCGTGTTGGCGCCGTGCTCCTCGGCGACCTCCTCGACCACGCGCGTCACCGTGTCGATGACCTCCTTACCCGAAACCCCCGTGTCGCACTGCAGCAAGCCGTCGGGAATGAGCATGCGATCCTCGCCGGCAATCTTGCGCTTCTTATCCACATAGCCGATCTCCATGGTGCTTGCACGCACGATGGCATAGCTCGGCACCTTTTGCGAGGGGTTTGGCAAAATGGCGTAGTGGCGCGCGATGTCGTTACGAACCTCGCCCTCTTCGCGACCCACCTCGTGCATGAATGCCTGCTTGGAGCCCAGCAGCATCACGGCAAACCAGCGGGCATCTTCATCATCGTCAAAGTCCGCCACAAGCACGTCAGTGGACTCGGCTTTCTCGGCCTTGGTGAGTTCGGAAGAGATGAACTCCGCAATCTGCTGAGACAAGTCCACGAACTCACGCTCGCCAAAGAAATAGCCCTTGAGCTCACCGCCAAACGCAGAGTTCTCCGCAAACGTGGCGCGCTTATTGTCGGCCGAGGTACGTGCGCGGCGCAGATGCGTGGTCACAAAGCTGCGCACGGTACGGCTTTCGATATCCAGCTCGCGCTGGCTCATGACGTTGACGGCAGAGTCAAAGTCCAGGATATGCAGAATCGCGTGATTGATTTTCATATACGGCATTCCGTTCTAGATCGCTTTTGGCACGAACCAGTATAGCGGTCGAGTCCGCCCCAGGCGCATCGAAGATTGGTGCAGACAAGCCTGTCCCCTTTGCATAAAAAAGCGCCCGGGTCACATGGGCCCGGACGCCTTCATTGTAGCTTTTCGCTCTAGCGAGCTTGATTTAGCAGGAAAAGTCGACGCTGTCGATAATGTCCTTGAGGGCCTTTGCGGAGGCGGTGAGCTCATGCTGCTCGTCATCGTTCAGCGGCACGGGAACGCGGCAGACAACGCCGTCGCGGCCAACGACGGTCGGCATGGAGATGGCAAGATCGGACAGACCATACTCGCCCACCATGAGCGAGGAGACGGGCAGAACGGTCTGCTCGTCACGCATGACGGCAGTGCAGATGCGCTTTACCGCCATAGCGACACCGTAGTAGGTGGCGTGCTTCTTCTCGATGATGGTGTAGGCGGAGTTCTTGACGTCCTCGGCAATGCGCTTCTCGGCAGCCTCATGCTCCAGGTGGCCGTGAAGCTCGCAGAAGGTGTTCAGCGGCACGCCGGCAACCTGAGCGCTGGACCAGGCGACAAACTCGGAGTCGCCGTGCTCGCCCATGACATAGGCCTGAACGTCGCGCGGGTCAACCTCGACGTGGGCGCCGAGCATTTGCTGTAGACGGCCGGTGTCGAGCACGGTGCCGGAGCCGATGACATGGCCCTCGGGCAGACCGGACATCCTGATGGCGGCGTAGGTCAGAACGTCGACCGGGTTGGAGACGATGAGCAGAATGCCGTCGAAGCCAGACTTCTTAATCTCGGGAATAATGGACTTAAAGATGCTGACGTTCTTGTTGACCAGGTCCAGGCGGGTCTCACCGGGCTTCTGAGCAGCGCCAGCGGTGACGACGATCATGGCGGCGTCGGCGACATCAGAATAATCGCCGGCGTAGATCTTCATCGGCTCGGCAAACGTCATGCCGTGCGCAATATCCAGGGCCTCGCCCTCGGCGCGGTTCTTGTCCACGTCGATGAGAACCATCTCGGAGAACAGACCACTCTGCATCAGCGCGAACGCCGAAGACGAACCGACGAAACCGCAGCCGACAATAGCGACCTTCTTCTCGTTAACCATTAGAAACTCCCATCTCTCTCCACAAACAAGCCGCCCGGGAACGACCCGAGCGGCTTGCCGTAATCCCAATACATCCAATCGGGACTTTGATTATGCTCCTATACGCAGCCAAAAATCGACCGTTTACCGAAATTGTTTGCAGGATTCGTAAAATAACTGCACGAAATCGGTTTCGATCTATTGACGCGCCCAAATAGTCTTCTAATACAGGCCCGCCTCGCGAATGGCCTCGACAGCCAAAGCGATCTGATCGGGCGGCAGGACCAGCGCCATGCGCACGTGCCCCTCGCCCGAAGGGCCAAAGCTCGCGCCCGGCGTCACCACAACGCCGGCCTTCTCCATAAGCTCCTCGCAAAACGCCATGGAATCGGTGCGACCACCGGGAAGCTTGGCCCACACAAACATAGAGCCATGCGCGTTGGGACGCTCCCAGCCCAGGTCCTCAAGACCGTCGCACAGGGCATCGCGGCGCTCCTGGTACTTCAGACGTTGCGCCTCGACCTCATCGCGCGGACCATTGAGGCAGGCGATGGCGGCCTTCTGAATCGGGAAGAACATGCCAAAGTCGATCTGGCTGCGCAGCTTGGCAAAGGCAGAGACCACATCCTCACGGCCGACCAAAAAGCCGATGCGCGCACCGGTGACGTTAAACGACTTGGAAAGCGAGAAGAATTCCACGCCCACCTCGAGCGCGCCGGGATACTGCAAGAAACTGCCGCCGGGCTCGCCGTCAAACACGATGTCGGAGTACGCGTTGTCATGGACGATCAGCAGGTCGTGCTCGCGGGCGAAGGCGATAATCTCCTCGTAGACCTCGGGCGTGCCCACCGAGCCCACCGGGTTGGCGGGCAACGACACGATCATGTACTTGGCACGATCGGCCACCTCGGGATCGATGCCCGCCACATAGGGCAGGTAATTGTGCTCCGCCACCAGCGGATAGTACTCGAGCTTGGCATCGGCGATCTTGGCGCCCGCCTCAAAGACCGGATAGCACGGATCGGGAACCAGAATGGTGTCACCCGGATCGAGCAGGGCCAGGCCCAAATGACCCACGCCCTCCTGCGTGCCGTTGCACGACTGCACCATGGACGGCGTAATGCCCGAAACGCCAAAGCGACGCTCATAGTAATCGCACACGGCCTGCTTAAGCTCGGGCAGGTCGCGCAGGGAATACTTCCACATCTCGGGATTTTGGGCGGCCTGCGTGAGCGCCTCGACCACGTGGTCGTACGGCTTAAAGTCGGGCGTGCCCACGCTCATGTTGTAAATGGTCTTGCCCTGAGCCTTCAGCGCAAGAAGTTTGTTGTTGAGCGAGGCGAAGACCTCCGCGCCAAAGCGGTCGAGACGCTGCGATGCCTGCATGGTGCCACCTTTCGATATAAAAAATACGGCGCTCCGACAAGAGCGCCGCGCGATACGGGCCATCAGATTGCAAAAGTGTAACGCTTGCAACCCCCGCATTGGTTCAATTTAGCCAACCTTAGTCAATTGGATTGAGCGCGTCGATCCGCGCAAGCCACAGACGCGAGCTGGCGTCACTCGGCATACGCCAATCGCCGCGCGGGCTGAGCGTCACCGAGCCCACCTTGGGACCATCGGGCAGACAGCTGCGCTTAAACTGCTGGGCAAAGAAGCGACGATAGAACGTACGCAACCACGTGTGGACGGTCTTGGCGTCATAGACACCCTCAAAGCTCTTGAGCGCCATACGGTAGATCTTGCCCGGCTCAAAGCCAAAACGCAGCAGGTAATAGAGGAAGTAATCGTGCAGCTCGTACGGGCCCACCAAATCCTCGGTCTTCTGAGCAATCTCACCGTCGCCCGTGGGCGGCAAAAGCTCGGGGGACACCGGCGTATCGAGGATATCGAGCAAGACCTCGGCAATACGCCCGCCAAAGACATCGGCGGCATAACGTACCAGATGGCGCACAAGCGTCTTGGGCACGCTCGCGTTGACGGCGTACATGCTCATGTGGTCGCCGTTATAGGTAGCCCAGCCAAGCGCCAGCTCCGACAGGTCGCCCGTGCCGATGACAAAACCGCCAGCCTGGTTGGCCAGATCCATCAGAATCTGCGTACGCTCGCGGGCCTGGCTGTTCTCGTAGGTCACGTCTTGGACGGCCGGGTCGTGCTCAATGTCCTTGAAGTGCTGCTCCACGGCCGTGTGGATCGAAACCTCGCGGAAGCTCACGCCCAGGTCGCGAGCGAGCGACTCGGCATTCGACTTGGTGCGATGCGTCGTGCCAAAGCCGGGCATGGAAACCGCCGTGATACCCGTGCGCGGCAGCCCCAGTGCATCGAAGGCTCGCACGGTCACAAGCAGTGCCAGCGTGGAATCCAGGCCGCCCGAAAGACCGATGACTGCAGCCTTGGTACCCGTATGGGCAAGGCGAGTCTTGAGGCCGGCAGTCTGCAGATTGAGGATCGTCTCGCAGCGCCCGGCCAGGTCACCATGGTCGGCCGGCACAAAGGGCGCGCGGGGGAAAACACGGTCGATGTCGAGCGCATCACGCAGGACAGGTTCTTCGGCCAGCACGCCCTCAAACGAAAACTCAACAATCGTGGCCTCTGGCGCATCGTCCGCGCGCGTCCACGTGGTCGAACGACGACGCTCGGCAACCAGACGGTCGAGGTCAACGTCGGCCACCGCCATATCGCAGGTGAGGAGCTTCGTGGCGGCGAGCTTCGAACCGTTTTCGTAGACGAGGTTCTCCCCTGCAAAGACCATATCGGTCGTGGACTCGCCCTCGCTCGCGTCCGCGTAGGCATAGGCGCAGTACAGGCGCGCGCTTTGGTTAGAGATAAGGCTGCGGCGGTAATCTGCCTTACCGATAATCTCATCCGAGGCCGACGGATTGAGGATCACCGTCGCACCGGCAAGCGCCATCTCGGTCGAAGGGGGCGCCGGCACCCACAGATCCTCGCAGACCTCAATACCGAGCACCAAATCCTCGGCGCCCTCATCACAGCAGCGGTAGACAAGCCCCGAACCCAGCGGAACCGGACCCTGACCGGCAAACTCAACCCACACGGGATCGGCGGGCGCCGGAGCAAACCAACGGCGCTCATAGAACTCGCCATAGTTGGGCAGATACTTCTTGGCCGTGAGGCCCAAAAGCTCGCCCGCGCAGCACACGGCGGCACAGTTGTAGATATTCTCGGCCACCGCAACGGGAAGACCGATGGTAAAGACAATCGGCAGCTCGCGGGTTTCATCGAGAATATGTGCCAGTGCGGTCTCGCAGGTATGCAGTAATGTGCGGTTATGGAACAGATCAGCCGCGGTATAGCCGCACAAGTTGAGCTCGGGCAGCACCAGAGCACGGACACCGCGCTCGACCGCCTCGCGAACAGCCGCCAGCGCAACCTCGGCATTGCCCTCGACATCGGCCACGCGAATCCGCGGCGAGGCCGCCGCCACACGCAAAAAGCCATCAGACTGAGAAAGGTGAAGATTCATAAGAATGCTCCCGTGCGTAGACGCCATTCACAACAATTAGCAAGCCCTATTGTAGTTCAACCGCCGGGTGTAACCGCATCCCACCAATTTGGTGAGCTATTGATGAGTTGATGGTATCTGTTAAATGTCACGTACGATTCACATCTGGTGGGTACCCTGATGGCTACACGAAACGAAGCAGATTTACACCGGGAGGGCCCCGTATGACAACCAAGTACACCGACGCGCCGCGCACGCGCGTCATGACACCGGCCGCGCTCAACAACGGCGTTCACGAAAACCATTCCATCGGACAGACCATGGCCATCGCGCCCAAAAAGGGCCTGTTCGACGACATTTCCATTCCCCAAATCATCGCCGGCGCCGCAGCTGCCGCCACGAGCGTCGCACTTGCTTCCAAGATCGGCATCGCCGGATCGGTGATCGGTGCCGCCGTGAGCTCGGTCATCACCGTTGTGTCCTCGCAGGTCTACCGCCACTTTATCTCTGCCAGCGCCGAAGCCCTCAAAGGTACGCACGCCGCCGTCGACTACCCTGCCGGCGCCTATGAGCCCGTTGACCTTAATGCCGAGGAGCACCTGGGCGGCGCCGCGATTACGCAGGAGATGCGCCAGGTTGCGGGGCGCGCGACCACGGCGCGCGTCGCCCCCAACAGCCTGCGTGCCAAGGCGGCGGCAGAGCGCAGCCAGACGCAAAAGAAGGTCATCGTCTTCTCGATCGCCATCGCCATCGTCGCGGTCATCGCCTGCGCTGGCGCCATCCTTATCACCACCGCCGGTGAGGGTCTGGGCGAGCGCCCCGAGCCAATCCTATCGTCGCGCACGACCGAGCACGACGCGGATAGCTCAGATCAATCGCAAAGCCAGCAGGACGACTCGCAGGGCAACTCCGCATCCACCGATTCGTCCTCGAACGCCCCCGATCAGTCGCAGGGCGCCAATTCCTCTGTGAACAACAGCGGCACGCAATCCGGCACGACTGACTCAAGCCAAACGACCGACGGCTCTCAACCGAGCACGAGCGACCAGGCAAACGGCAATACATCGGGAACGGACACAACCGACAGCGGCAACAATAGCAGCTCGAGCGGCACCGCATCTGGCACGCCATCTGACAGCTCGAGCCAAGGCACGGCATCGGGCAACTAAGCACGTTTTCCTCTCATAGATAACCGACCTGTATAACGGGCGCGAACCGGCAACGGTCGCGCCCGTTTGCCATGGGCGACGAGATGGCAAGCCCCATGCGATGGTAAGATGCTTTGGTGTGTATAGAGGAGATTTGCCATGAGCAAGACAATAGTTAAGCCCGCACTATCGCTGGGCAACCACATCTATCTGTATCGCCTGCTGCGCGACGCGATTGGGTGCGGTAAGCAAACGTTTATGACGCAGGTCGAGGAGGCACTCGCCGCTGGCGATATGGCCGCTTATGACCTGGGCTTCGAGTCCACGCGCGAGCTGCTCGAGGAGCTCGACGACTGCATTAAGCTGACCGTCTTTAAAGGCGGCCGCCTGTATGCCACCGTCATCGCCAACGAGGCCTGGGATGCCGCCCTTGCCAAAGGCGAGGACAAGCCCAAGGCTGCCAAGGGCGCCAAGCAGTCCTACAAAAAGAAAAAGCGCGGCGAGAAGGACCTGAAGGCCGTGCGCCCCAAGCACGTTAAGCGTCCCGAGCCAGAAGCCATGGTTGAAGCCGTACCGGAACCCGAGCCCGAGACAGAGATCGAAGTCGCTATTGAGGTAACGGCAGGAGCCGAAACCGAAATCGCCGCCACGACCGATCCCAAAGTCATATCAGAGCAGGAAGCCACTGCGGAGCTCGACGAGGCTCCCAAGTCGACAACCGAAGAAGCCGCCAACCAACCCGAGACGCCTGCGTTCCAAAACAGCGATGTTTTTGGCGACGAGGCCGAGGACGATCAGTCCGACGAGCCCGCGGATCAAGACGCTACCGAGTCGACACCGGAGCCCGAGACGCCGCAGCCCGCCATCTCGCTCACGGTCGTCTATGACCCCGAGAACGCAAACGCCGGCATCACCACCATGGCCTCCACGCCAGCCGAGGCAAAGTCGAGCGTCGAGAACGAGAACTCGACGCAGGTTGAGGTTGAAACCGCAGCCGCAGACGCGCCTGTCACCGTGGAGCCCGCAGATTCTACGATCAAGCCGGAAGCGACGCCAAAGCCCGTACACGTCATCGAGTCCGTGCCCGCCGCTGCTTGCGACCAAATTCCCGCACCGGCACCGGCTTCGGTACCCGCGGCGGCCCCAACCCCCGCTCCCGCAGCGCCCGCCATCCCCGAGGACTTCCCCGTCGATTTCACAACCGAGGTCTTCTGCCCCGGCCCATTGCTGCACCAGCTGTCGACCTATCTCCCCTACGGCGCCGACACGCTCGGCATCGTCGGCGAGTACTACTGGATCGCCCGCGAGCGCGGTACCATCGAGGCCGCGCGAAACCGCGCAAGCTTCCCCCTGCGCTACACGCAGGCCGGCGAGCGCCACGAAGTCACCGTGCGCATCCGCCGCAACACCACCGGCGGTCTCGGAGCCACCTGGGCCATCGATAAAGTCGAGCCTTCTACCAAGTAAAAAAGGGACGATAACCCTCAAGGTTATCGTCCCTTTCTCGTTAGATCACCTGAGCTCGACTAATCGCGCGTCAGCTTGCGGTGAATACGATGCGGCTGGGCTGCGTCCTCGCCCAGGCGCTCGATACGGTTGGCCTGATAGGCCTCGAAGTTGCCCTCGAACCAATACCAGTTGCCCGGATTCTCGTCGGTGCCCTCCCACGCCAGAATGTGCGTGGCGACGCGGTCCAGGAACATACGGTCGTGGCTAATGACCACCGAGCAGCCCGGGAACTCGAGCAGCGCCGCTTCGAGCGAGGACAGCGTCTCGACGTCGAGGTCGTTCGTGGGCTCGTCGAGGAGCAGCAGGTTGCCACCCTGCTTGAGCGTAAGCGCCAGGTTCAGACGGTTGCGCTCGCCACCGGAAAGTACGCCAGCGCGCTTCTGCTGGTCCTGGCCCTTAAAGCCAAAGCTCGCCACGTATGCGCGGCTGGGGACCTCGGTCTCGCCGACCATCATGTGGTCCAGGCCGTCCGAGACGACCTCCCACAGGTTCTTATCGGGGTCGATGCCGGAGCGGTTCTGATCGACATAGGAGATCTTGACGGTCTCGCCCACCTCGAGCTCGCCCGAAGTCAGCGGCTCCAGGCCCACGATGGTCTTGAACAGCGTGGTCTTGCCCACACCGTTGGGGCCGATGACGCCCACGATGCCGTTGCGCGGCAGGGTGAACGATAGGTCGTCGATGAGCACGCGACCGTCGAACTCCTTGTGCAGGTGATGGGCCTCGAGCACCTTGTTGCCCAAACGCGGGCCCACAGGGATGCGGATGTCGGTCCAGTCGAGCTTCTGGCTTGCGCGGGCCTCGGCCTCCATCTCCTCGTAGCGAGCCAGACGGGCCTTGTTCTTGGCCTGACGGGCCTTGGGGCTGGAGCGCACCCACTCGAGCTCGGCCTCCATGCGCTTGGCGAGCTTGGCGTCGCGGTTGCCCTGAGCCTCGATACGTGCGGCCTTGGTCTCCAGATACGTGGAGTAGTTGCCCTTGTAGGGATAGAGGTGACCGCGGTCGACCTCGCAGATCCACTCGGCAACGTTATCCAGGAAGTAGCGATCGTGTGTGACGGCAAGCACCGCGCCCTGGTAGTTGTGCAGGAAGTGCTCGAGCCACAGGATCGACTCGGCGTCCAGGTGGTTGGTGGGCTCATCGAGCAGCAGCAGGTCGGGAGCTTCGAGCAGCAGCTTGCACAGGGCCACGCGACGGCGCTCGCCGCCGGAAAGCACGTTGACCGGCATGTCGGAATCGGGCAGCTGCAGGGCATCCATAGCCTGGCCGAGTTTGGAATCGATATCCCAGCCATCGGCGGCATCGATTTCGTCCTGGAGCTTGCCCATCTCGGCCATGAGGGCGTCCATGTCACAGTCCGGGTCGCACATCTCCTCGCCGATCTTATTGAAGCGATCGACCTTGGCAATCATGTCGCCAAATGCCATGCGCACGTTCTCGATGACGGTCTTGTCGTCGTCGAGCGGCGGCTCCTGCTGCAGGATACCCACGGTGTAGCCGGGGGTAAGTCTGGCATCGCCGTTGGAGACTTCCTCGATGCCGGCCATGATCTTGAGCAGGGTCGACTTGCCCATACCATTGGGGCCCACGACGCCGATCTTGGCACCGGGGTAGAAACTCAGGGTCACGTCGTCAAGGATCACCTTGTCGCCATGAGCCTTGCGAGCCTGATACATCTGGTAGATAAACTCCGCCATTTGCCTGTTTTATCCTTTCTACCTGCTGTTTCCCTATTCTTGTTTCGCTTTAGTGGAAACGAGATGAGAAAACCAGCTCTAAAACGTAACGAAAAAGGGGCACGGTTGCCCATACCCCCCTAATACTACCTGGGAAAAGTCCCCCGGAACATACTATGAACTGCGTACGCTAGTTTTCCGCAACCTTAACGAGCGGCTCGCTGCGATTTGCGCCACAGCAGATACGAGTAGACGTAGACGACTCCGACCGAACCAAACGCCAGAACCGCAATCACCGCGGCGACAACTTCACTCGAAAGCACGCTACCCGCAACGCCCATCACAATCAGACCAACACCCAGCACCATAAAGCAGGCACCGCCAAAGCGCTGCGTACGGCGCCAGTTCTCGGGATCGGCAAGCGCCCAGGGCGTCTTGATACCGAGCGTATAGTTCTGCTTCACACGCGGCAAGTAGTTGCCTACGCCAATGAACAGCAAACCGACAGCACCAGAAATCAGCGCGTTGACCGAACCGACCGCCGGCACCACGCCCCAGACCGTAAGCTCTCCCAGCCAGCTTATGGCGCACATGAACAGGGTGAAGGCGATTACGAAGCCCTGATAGAACTTGCCCGAGGTTCGATATGCCTCACCTTTGGGATCGATGCGCGGCACCACGCAGAACATTGCGAGAAGCACCAGGGGCAGCACGCCGAGCGCGGAGGCCTTCCAGCTGGGACCCCAACCGTCAACGCCGTTCGCGCCCCAGTGTGTGGGAATCTGCGCAGGTAAGCTCGGCATCACCATAAGGTGCGCTACGATATTGGCGACGCACAGAGCGACCAGCGCGATCCACACGCGTGGCGATACCCCCGTGGCGTGAATGCCCTTGTTTTCGTTATTCATCCTTATCACCTTCAGTGTTTGTAAAGCCCATAAACCAACCGATCAAGTCCTGCATGACGGTAGTGTTTAAGCTGTAAACGATGTTTTGGCCATGACGTTCGTCGGTCACCAACCCGGCGTTTTTGAGCGTCGCCAAATGATGGCTCAACGATGGCTTGCTGATGTCAAAATGCTCGGCAAGCTCCCCGGCCGTACAATTGCCCTTGCGCAACAGTTCCAAAATGTGACGCCGTGTAGGATCGGCCAGCGCTTTAAAACCCTCTCCCGGCATAGGACCTCCTCTCAGTATTTCGTTCGACGCGCACACTATACTCGATATTTAGATGTTTGTCTAACTATCTAATATAGCATCAGCTATAGAACATTTGTTCGTATTTGGCTACAATGGAAGTTGAAGCAGATGGGCCAGCTCCCTCTATCCGAGAAGGAGATGGACTATGAGTATTGACGATGTCCTGACGTTGTTATTGCTTGTAATCGCGGCTGTGGAGCTCGGCATCCACATTGGAGGTCGAATGAAATAGCCGCCCCCGCGTAATGCGAAGACGGCCACTTCTCACGCTACAAACGTGTTTGGGAGTTGGCCAACCCGCGGCAACGGGTGCCATCTGCTTCAATCTTATGCGAATCCCGATCCCATTTCAACAAGCTCCAAGGGCTCAAATGGAATCGCAATAATACCTATAATGGCGATAGCTAAAACACGACCGACTCCCCATCGGAGGAAATCTATGACCGAAACCACAGCCGCAACTCCCATCGAGACACGCGACACCAAGCTCGAGATTATCATGGGCCGCGAGGCACTCGATAAGCTCGCCGATACTACGGTGCTGGTGCTCGGCTGCGGAGGTGTGGGCTCCAATTGCTGCGAGGCACTCGCCCGCGGCGGCATCGGTCATTTCGTCATTCTGGACAAGGACATCATCGCGCCCAGCAATATCAATCGCCAGGCCATCGCCTTCCACAGCACCATCGGCAAGCGCAAGGTGGACGTGATGGAAGCCATGATTCGCGATATCAATCCCGCCGCCACCGTTATCAAGCGCACCGAATACCTGTTGAGCGACAGCATCGACGAGTTCTTTGCGAGCGTTTTTGAGCAGACGGGCGGCAAGCTCGACTACGTCGTCGACGCCATCGACACCATCTCGGCCAAGCTCACCATTGCCAAATATGCTCAGGACCACGACATTCGTTTGGTTAGCTCCATGGGCGGGGCCAACAAGCTCCATCCCGAGTGCCTCCGCTTTGCCGACATCTTCGATACGGTACGTGACCCCATGAGCCGCATTATGCGCAAAGAATGTAAGAAGCGCGGAATCAAGAGCCTACATGTATTGTTTAGCTGCGAGGAATCGGTTAAGACACAGCCCCGCGACCCTTCCAACATCCACGAGCGTACCGAGCTGGGAACCGCCAGCTTTATGCCGCCCATCATGGGTCAGATGATTGCCGGCGAGGTTATCCGCCAGATCAGTGGGCGCGGCACCGAGCACGTGCGCGCCGATGGCCAGCGCCTGGACTAGCGGAGTGCGCCGAGATGGAGCCCCGGTTAATTGATGCACACTGCCATCTTGATTTGATGGCTTACCCGAATGCTGTTGCCGACGAAACTGCGGCTATAGGGCTGGGGGTCTTTGATTGCGGGGTCGACCCACGCGACTTCGCGGCAGCAAAAAAGCGGGCCAGCCGTTACCCAAACATTATCGCGGGCGTCGGCCTCCATCCCTGGTGGCTCGCCGACGGCCGCTGCGGTCCTGCCGAAGTCAATCTGCTTTGCAAAGTTGCTGCCCAAGAGCGCTACATCGGCGAGGTGGGGCTCGACTTTTCCGCGCGCTTTGCCGGAAGCGAACCGCTACAAACACAGGTATTCGAACGGCTTTGTCAGACGCTATCGCAACGTCCGCTCCCCGATCGCGTTCTGTCCATTCACGCCGTTCGTTCGGCAGGAACCGTACTGGACGTCCTCGAATCGCATGGTCTACTCATCCCAAGCCCCGACTCCCCCGCTATCATCTTCCACTGGTTTAGCGGTACTTCGGACGAACTCGTCCGCGCGCGTAATGTGGGCTGCTATTTTTCTGTCAACGAACGCATGCTCGCGTCTAAACGAGGACGCGAATACGCACGACAGATTCCACTCGATCGTTTACTGCTCGAGACCGATGCACCAGCCGAAGCAAACACAAAAACAAGCGCGCAGTCGCTCATCAAATCGCTCACAAGGACCTCGATGCGCATCGCCTCACTCAAAAACTGCAGCGCAAAGCACATTGAGTCGGCAGTTTTAGCAAATGCGCACTCTGTTTTTGACCTTCGCTAGCCCCTGTATGCAAAAAGACGACAACGATACCATTATGACGGTAGACGTGCCGTCCAAGTCCTACGCAAGCTCCAGCAGCTCCGGCAGCTGGTCGATAATCTTGTCCGCGGCATCTTGGCTAAAGCCGAAGCGTTCTTCGCGCTTGGCAATGACCGTCAGGCCGGCTCGCTTGCCGGCAGTGATACCAGGCACCGAATCCTCAACGCAGCAGCAGCGATTCGCGGGCAGTCCCAGCAGGTCCAGCGCATGCAGGTAGATGTCGGGCTCGGGCTTGCTCTCCTTAAACTGCTCGCCGCTCACCACATACTCAAAGGCATCCGACAGCCCGCACGCATTGAGCACTTCCTCGATGCTATCCATGGGAGACGAGCTGGCAAGCGCCACGCGAACGCCGCGGCGCGGCAGCTCTCGAATCGTATCCACGGCGCCTGGGTTAATCAAAGCCTGATAGTCGCGCGGACGCTTATGCGCCCACTCGTCCCAACGGGCCAACGCTTCCTCGCCAGTGAAATGCCCCTTACCGGCGCGCTCAAACCAATCGACCAGCATATGCAGGAAGAACTGATGCGAGGTACCGACCTGTCCGTTCAACTCCTCTTGAGTCAGGTTAAGCCCAAGCTCCTTGGCAAACGCAGCGGTCTCGCCCAGGTAGTAATACTCGGTATCGACAATGACACCGTCCATGTCAAAGATAACGGCGTCGAACGGAAATGCGGACACGGCACCCTCCCTAACAAAAGGGCGCCTGTAAGCAGGCGCCCGAACCATGCATTAATCGGCGATTCTAACCCAGCAGCTTATCCAGCGCCACCGCAATGCCGTCTTCGTTGTTATTGGCAGTCACCATCTGGGCCACGGCCTTAACCTCGTCAACCGCGTTGCCCATGGCAACACCGGTGCCGGCCCACTCAATCATGGACTTGTCGTTCTGGCCGTCGCCAAACGATACGACCTCGCTGGCATCGATGCCGAGCTTGGGCAGGGCACCCTCGAGCGCGCGGGCCTTGTCGATACCGGGCGCCGTAAACTCAAAATACCAGTCGGCCGTAAACATACCCGAAAGCGTCTGAGTAAAGGGCGCATACATCTCCTCGTGATGCGCTTGCAGATAGGCCGGGTCGCCCGCAGTGAGCAGCTTGTCCACGGGATAAGTGTCCACGACCTCATGCAGGCTCTCCACCTCGCGAATCTTAAGATCGCACGCGTCGCGTTCATACTTGACGATATTCTTCTGCGAGCCATCCGGCAGCGTAATCATGCAGCGGTACGAATCCTCGACATACAGATCGCGACCGAGCGAAATCATAGGGATCACGTCGAAATTGCGCAGATGATCAATCAGGTGATGCAATTCGTCGGCAGGCATAGCCTGATCGAACAGCACCTCGTCGGTCTGGGCATCGACGACGTGAGCGCCATTAAAGGCCACCAGCAGACCGTCATGGTTATGAAGGTCGAGCTCCTGCGCCAAGGCGTGCAGCCCCCATGCGGGACGGCCCGAAGCCAAAATGAGCTTAATGCCCGACTCCTGCGCCGCGAGCAGCTTCTCGCGCGTACGCGGGCTGATGACCTTTTGGTCGTTGGTGAGCGTACCGTCGATATCCATTGCGATGGCTTTGATTGCCATATGCGCCTCCTTGCATCGTTTTTATCGCGCACTATCTTATCCGAGCCGGGGCACGTTCGCACAGCGCACGTATGACGGTTGCAAAACCACCCCATTTGAAACAAAGGCAAAAAAGTACTTGCAAAGACGCGTTCCGACATATAAGTTGATAAAAGACCGCCGTTGCGGTTTTAAGTAGATCGAGCATATGAAGTTTGAGTTTTAGCGTGTAAGAGAAGGAAGATCGGCAAAGTACAACCCCAAACGTAATGACAACTTAATGAGGTAACTGCCACATGTGAGGCACCTAGGGCATTGCTGTCTCGATTTTGAGCACGATGCCTTCCGCCTTGCATGGGCCGTTCCATCCCGCCCCTGCAGCAACTGTCTCACGGGCTCATTGAAAACCGCATAGCACCCCAACGTCAGCACATCACCCACGGCAAGCACATCACTCACGACAACCAACACATCAACAAACAGCACGAACATCAACCGATTGGAGAAGCTATGACAAACCACCACGCTGAAGACGGCGATAAGAAAAGCATTCTGGATGCCCGCATTGAGCGAGCATATGCAAACGAATATGACGCCGCCTTTGCCGCCGCGACCATCAAGAACTACGCGTCGCTACCGCTCGCGACGATCTTGGCCGACCACCCTCAACTGCTGAAGCGCTGCACAAAGATCATGGGCGACCCCGACATTCGCAAGCTGACAGACCCCTATGCCCCAAAACGCGGCAACGATTCGTACGTTCTTGCCGTAGGCTGCCTAGCCCATATGCTTACGGCGCTCGACACGAAACTCAAGCTCGAATGGGAACCCGACGAGCGTCATGAACTCGAAAGCAAGCGGAACACCCTGCGCACCGCACTGTTCCTTCCGTTGGACGGCCTCAAGCGCTGCAACGTCGAGCTCAATACACAGGCGCGGCAAAAGCCCGGGACCACGGGGCAGAAAACTCCAAGACCCCATGCGGCCATCGTCGACCGCAACCGATATAACCGCATGACCGCGCACTTTTCCGCCGAGGGAGCAGCCATAAGGACGCTGATCGACCTGCTGTGCCTCCTGAGCATCAACGAGCTATTTGAGGGCTATCTCGCCCTTGTTCCCGCGACGGCACCCAAGTCGGTAGCAAAGATCATCGAGACCTGCAGACGCCAGTTTGAGCGCCATCGCAATGGCAGCGAGATGAACGCCAGCATCGCGCAGTACTACGCGGCTCATTACAAAAATGACGGATGTGCCCCTGTCGAGCATCAGCTGCGGCTCGCCTACACCACGCCCGTCGCAACGCTCCATCGCTTTGGAGCCCTTGGCGCTTGCGAGCCGTACGAACAGGCAGCCTGCCCCACAACCGAGCTCGATCTCAGGCTCGGACGAACCCTGTAGCCCGCCAGCCCCTCCGCGGGCAACAATCCTATTCCACAACACAACCAACAGAAAGGAGTCCTCATGGACACCAATCATTCCCCCATCATCAGCCCCCTCACCATGCGTGAATCCGCCCGAGGTATCACGCTCACCAGCATTTACGATGAGATGCTCGCCCGTCGCGAGCTCTCCGTCATGGGAAACATCGAAACCCCGATGGCCCACGACCTATGCCAGCAGATCCGCCTGCTCGATGCCGCCGACCCCAGCCGCCCCATCACCATATTTGTCGCCAGCGCCGGCGGAAGCGTGCGATCGGGTCTTGCGATCTATGACGCCATGCGCCTCGCATCGTGCCCCATCCGCACCGTCTGCCTGGAATTCGCCGCGTCCATGGGCGCCGTGATCTTTATGGGCGGCGACGATCGCCGTATGGCGCCCCATGCAGAGCTCATGATTCACGACCCGCTGATCCCCCAGGGGGCAGGCGGCTCGGCACTTGCGCTGCAGGAAACCAGCCGGCGTCTCATGCAGACCCGCAAGACCCTCACGCAAATCCTCTCGGACCGCAGCGGCCTCACGCCCAAGCGCATCCAGTCCCTCACCGCAAAAGACACCTACCTTTCGGCCGAGCGCGCCGTCGAGCTCGGCTTTGCCCACGAAATCCTCTCGACCACCAAGGAGGTCGCCCATGTCTAACCTCACCAGCCGCC
Organism: Collinsella sp. SGI.033; assembly: GCF_050315135.1. Lineage (NCBI taxonomy): Bacteria > Bacillati > Actinomycetota > Coriobacteriia > Coriobacteriales > Coriobacteriaceae > Collinsella > Collinsella sp. SGI.033. The sequence continues at coordinate 43,789 of NZ_JBNPOK010000007.1, read as the reverse complement.
TCGCCGCATCTGAGTCCGCATCGTCCACCATCCTCGCCAAGGATCGAATGCTTTCCTGCGACACCCGCCAAACGGGACTCAACAACAACGCACTTGTGATCGGCCCCTCGGGAGCCGGCAAGACCCGAAACGTCCTCAAGCCCAACCTGCTGCAAATGAACGCAAGCTACATCGTGCTCGACACCAAAGGCACGCTCTGTCGCGAAGTGGGACCCGTGCTGGCAGCCCACGGCTACCGCGTGCAATGTCTCAACTTCGCCGACCTCAACACCGTCCCGGCCCTTGCGCCCGGCATCGAGCGCTGCGGCTACAACCCCCTGAGGCACATTCGCCGCAAGGCGGACGGCAGGCCCAACCAGCAGGACATCCTCTCGGTGGCAAAGGCCATCTGCCCCATCGAGGACAACAACCAGCCTTTTTGGGATCATGCGGCGGCAAACCTGCTGTCGTGTCTTATCGCCTACGTCACCGAACAGCTACCCGCCGACGAGCAGACGATCAGCTCGGTCATCAAGCTGATCGAGCACCTGCAGGACGGTGCCACGGGTCGATTGTTTGACGACCTGATCACGATCGACCCCCAAAGCTATGCCCTCTCGCTATGGCGGCGCTACGCCATTACGCAAAATGCCGAGCGCATGCACGCGAGCATCGTCGGCATCCTTGCCGAAAAGGTCATGTGTCTGGGATTCGACGGTGCGGCACAGCTCTATCGTGAGTGCCATCAGGTGGACTTCGCTTCCATGGGACACACCCCCTGCGCCCTATTTGTAACCGTGAGCGATATTGACCGCAATCTCGATCCGCTGACCGGCCTCTTTATTTCGCAGGCGTTTATGGGCCTCATTCGTGAGGCCGATAGGCAGCCCGACGGCAGCCTGCCCGTGCCCGTGCGCTTTATGCTCGATGACTTCGCAAATCTGCAGATCCCCCAGATCGACAACGTGCTCTCGATTATCCGAAGCCGCAACATCTGGGCAACGCTGCTGCTGCAGTCGACCAACCAGCTCGATGCGCTCTATGGCGAGGCACGCGCACGCTCCATCATGGGCAACTGCGACACGCATCTGGTGCTGGCGTTCCAGGATCCCGAGAGTGCCCGGGTGTTTTCCGAACGCGCCGACGCGCTGCCCAGCACGCTCATGGCGACGCCGATCGATCGCTCGTGGCTCTTTGTGCGCGGCCACACTCCCGAACAGGTCGAGCGCTTTAGGCTCGAAGACCATCCGCTCTACGGGGAGCTGCCCGAGGCGCAGCGAGACCATGCGGAGGCCGAGATCTAGGCGCAGGGTTCTCGCGGCGCGCGGCGCCCCGGCGATGTTCCACAAAGGCCGTGCGCCCCGGGACTACGGCAAAGCAAAGGGGCCCGCATCCGATAGGATACGGGCCCCTGACTATAAGGCGCGATGCGTTAACAGCAGCGACTACTTACGATGCGCGCGATAGAACTCGATGAGCGCCTGGGTCGAAGCGTCCTGCTCGGCCTTGGCGGCGTCGTCGTGGAAGGCCGGGGTAATCTGCTTGGCAAGCTGCTTGCCCAGCTCGACGCCCCACTGGTCGTAGGAGTCGATGCCCCAGACCGTGCCCTCGACAAACGTGATGTGCTCGTACAGGGCGATGAGCTCGCCGAGTGCGAACGGGGTCAACGTATCGCCGAAGATCGAGGTCGTCGGACGGTTGCCCTCAAAGCAGCGGGCCGGGACGATCTGCTCGGGCGTGCCCTCGGCGCGCACCTCATCGGCCGTCTTACCAAAGGCGAGTGCCTTGGTCTGGGCCAGGAAGTTGCCCAGGAACAGCTCGTGAACATCCTGGCCGCTGTCAGTTGCGGGGTTGGCAGTGTTGGCGAAAGCAATAAAGTCGGCCGGGACCACCACGGTGCCCTGGTGCAGCAGCTGGTAGAAGGCGTGCTGACCGTTGGTGCCGGGCTCGCCCCAGAAAATCTCACCGGTATCGGAGGTCACGGCGCTGCCGTCCCAGCGGACGTGCTTGCCGTTGGACTCCATGGTGAGCTGCTGCAGATAGGCCGGGAAGCGGTGCAGGTACTGGCAGTACGGCAGCACGGCGTGGCTCTTGGAACCGAAGAAGTTGACGTACCAGACGTTGAGCAGGCCCATCAGCGCGACAGCGTTGTTCTCGAGCGGGGTATTGCAGAAGTACTCGTCGATGGCGTGGAAACCCTCGAGGAACTGCTGGAAGCGCTCGGGACCGAGCACGACGATCAGCGACAGGCCCACGGCGGAGTCGACGGAGTAGCGGCCGCCGACCCAGTTCCAGAAGCCGAAGGCGTTGGCGGGGTCGATACCGAAGGCCTCAACCTTGTCGAGTGCGGTGGAAACGGCGACGAAGTGCTTTGCCACGGCCTCGGCGTTCTGCTCCTCGGAGCCGTCGATGGCACCCTGAGCCTTGAGCTGCTCGAGCATCCAGGTCTTGACCTCGCGAGCGTTGGTGAGGGTCTCGAGCGTGGTGAAGGTCTTGGAGACGATAATCACGAGCGTGGTCTCGGGATCCAGGCCCTTGAGCTTCTCGGCCTGATCGTTGGGGTCGATGTTGGAGATATAGCGGCAGTCGATACCGGCGTCGGCATAGGGGCGCAGAGCCTCGTAAGCCATGACCGGGCCCAGGTCGGAGCCGCCGATGCCGATGGACACCAGATGCTCGATCTTCTTGCCGGTAACGCCCTTCCACTCACCGGAGCGCACGCGCTCGGCAAAGGCGTACATGCGGTCGAGGACCTCGTGCACGTCGGCGACGACGTCCTGGCCGTCGACGATGAGCTGGCCCTTCTCGGTTGCCGGGCGGCGCAGCGCGGTGTGCAGGACGGCACGGTCCTCGGTGGTGTTGATGTGCTCGCCGGAGAACATGGCGTCGCGGCGCTCCTCGAGCTTCACCTCGCGGGCAAGATCGCACAGCAGCTTGACGGTCTCATCGGTCACCAGGTTCTTGGACAGGTCGAAGTGCAGGTCACCGGCGTCAAAGCTCAGCTTGTTCACGCGCTCTGCATCGGCGGCGAACCAGGCCTTGAGGTCGATACCTTCGGCCTCAAGCTTCTCCTGATGAGCCTCGAGCGCCTTCCAAGCGGCGGTCGACGTAGCGTCGATAGGTGCGGCAACAGTTGCCATAAAGTCCTCCTCAACATACGGGCGCAAACCTCCATGCGCCCGGATAATCAGATGCCCCTATTCTAGCGCAGGTCAAGACCGTAATCAGCCAGCGTTGCCAATCCGCCCCCAAACGGCGACCGACCAAAAAGGGACAGGTTTATTTTGGCAGGTCAAACGCTTTACCTACCAAAATAAACCTGTCCCTTCCTGGCAGGTATTAGGCGAGCATCATGCTGATGATACGGGCGACGGCCATATCGCCCGCCTCGTCAACGCCCCACACGCGGCGCGCTAGCTGTGCCAAGTGCGGCACCGCGGCAACCTCGATATCCAGGTAATACATGAGCACCGCCGGAATCACCACGAACTTGTGAATCTGTCTGAACAGCTGACCGCCAGGGCGAGCATTCTCGTCAAACACGACGACGTCGAGCCTGCGCTTGGCAGCCTCGATGGCAGCGGAAAGACCGCTGGGGCCGGCGCCGACCACAACCAGATCATGGCGTTCCATACTACTCATCCTCCCTTACGGCAGCAGGACTTGCGGCCGCCTCGGCAACCAAGGCCTCGGCGCGCGGGTCATCCAAATCGAGCGGGGCCACGCCATCTTGCGTACGCACGTCCATACCGGCGGCAAGCGGCGTCATGCATGTGCGCACGTTGGGCTTACCGTCCACGACCATGACGCAGTCGGTACAACGTCCGATCGCGCAAAAGATGCCTCGCGGCTCGTGACGCTTGGCGGTAAAGCGATGGACCTCGACGCCTGCGGCCTTGAGCGCCATGGCAATCGGTTCGCCCTCGTATCCCTCCATCTCAACGCCGTCGTAGGTGAAAACGACTCGACTCCCCTTGATGGGAGCACCCATAATGGGATGTTCGACAATCCTGGACATGGCAACACCAAACCCCTCTCGTTCATCGGTTACCAACAGCGCCTGTCCTGAGATTTGCCCTGTTAACGAGCAGTTTCCGGTCGATTACCATTCAAAGGGAAACAATGGAGCACGAGATTTTACCGCGCGGGTCCGCCAAAACGACCGGGCCCAGGTACCGTCAAGATTCTTTCGCAAATTGATTTAGTCGTCTCCCGCCCCGTCCTCTTCTAGCCCTCCGCCTTTCCCCTCAGCTCGTCCATCTCCTCCAGCTTCGACATGTCCAGATACCTCCTCTTGCCCCACTCGTGCTCCACTATGTACTTCAGCCTCGCCGTCACTAGCATGAGGGCCGAGTTGCCGTCCGGGAAGGTCCCGACGACCCTCGTCCTCCTCCTGATCTCGCGGTTGATGCGCTCGATCCCGTTGTTCGTCCTGATCCGGCGCCAGTGCTCCGGTGGGAATTCCGTGTAGGCAAGCGTCTCGGCGAACCCGTCGCGCACCGTCCTCGCGGCCGCCCCGAGCCTCATCGATTCCAGCTCCTCCGCCACCTCCTCGGCCTTTCTGGCGCATGCCTCGCGCGATTCCTGCGCGTGGATCGCCTTCAGCATGCGCGCCGCGGCCTTCCGCCTGGTCACGGGAACCCTTCCCAGCACGTTGCGGTAGAAATGCACCGTGCAGCGCTGGTAGCGGGCCCCGGGGAACACCTCCTCGAGCGCACCGAGCATCCCCGCGCACTTGTCGCCGGTGACGAGCCGTACGCCGGAGAGCCCGCGCCCCTTGAGCCAGGAGAAGAACTCGCGCCAGGACTCCGCGGACTCGGTGTACCCCTCGGAGCAGCCGATGACCTCCCGGTCGCCGGCGGAGTTGACGCCGATGGCGACCAGCACGGCCACGTTCTCGTAGGACCCTCCCCAGCTGCGCTTGAGGTAGATGCCGTCGACGAAGACGTAGGGGTAGCCGCCATCGAGCGGCCTCTGCCGCCAGGCCTCGATGGACGCGAAGGCCCTCTCGTTGAGGTTGGAGACGGTGCCGGAGGACACCGGCGCTCCCCACAGGAGCTCGGAGACGTCCTCGATCCTCCTGGTCGAGACGCCCGCCAGGTACATCTCGACGATGGCCTCCTCGACCGAGGTCTCGCGCCTGCGGTAGCGCTCGATGACGGCCGTCTGGAAGGTCGCCCCGCGGAGCTTCGGCACGCTGAGCTCGACTTCCCCGGCGCCCGTGACGAGCCTCCTCGTGTAGTGGCCGCTGCGGTAGGCCTCCCGGCCCGCCGTCCTCTCGTAGCGCCCGGCCCCGACGAGCTCGGACGCCTCCTCGTCGAGCAGTGCGTTGAGCGTCTCCTCGACGGTCTTCCTCACCAGATTCTTTATGTCGTTGCGCAGCGACTCCTCGTCGACTGATACGATGTTCGCAGACACGGCCCGTGCCCCCTTCGTCGGTGATTTGTTGTTTAGTCGCTAGAAATCATATGACGGGGTATGGGCCGTGTTCCGCTATGCGGTTGTCAATTTGCGAAAGAAATTATGCGTCACCCGGGCCCAAAACCCATAGGCTGTCAGATCGCCCATAGAACAAAAAGGATGCAGCCGGATGGTTCTCAAAACAAGACCATCCGGCTGCATCCATTTGCGCATTCTGACTTTGAGCCCGCACGTGTGTCAATCCCAACACGACAAGTCGGTTTGAACCACTGTCGGAATGAACATCCCGCCTTGCCGAACACTTTAAAACGCAAGGTCACGAGTCCGCTACATCAGTCGATCTTCTCCCCCGTATACTCCTCGTACATCTCATCCATACGTGCAACATAATCGTCGGCAACCGCCTCTGCATCAGAAAGCTCAGTTACCTCTCCTTCGAGCAATTGAAATCCACCGTTGGCATAGCGCTCTACAAGAGAAGACGCGGCCTTCCTGTCTCGAACGACTTCCGTGTTTTCAAATCCGGCATCTGCGAGATTAATTGCATTGGCAACTGCCTTGAATTTGTCGGATAAATAAGCCGCCCTTGTCAGACCCCTCGGCCTCCTCAGCTCAGGCTTAAGGCCCTCGTGATAACCCAAAGCCAAAGCAAACAGCATCTTGTCCTCATTTGTCATTCCGTCAAACAGAGGGAATGAACTCATGGTCTTTACGATGCCCTCAAATGCCTCATCAGTCGTATTGAGAATAGTAGCGAAAGGCGTGCTCTCATTAGCCACGATACTCGACCTCCTTCATGACCTCCGACTCTTGCTCGTTCAAGCGCAAGCGCGTATACGTCGCGATGGCTGGTTCAAACTCGCGCGAAATCGCCTCGGAATACTCATCCGGTGTAAACGCTAAGATAAGTTGCTTGTTCTTGCTTACTTCAACCAGCGTTTTTGCGAAGTTTTCCCTGTTTTCACCAGAAGCACGCGCAATGGGCGTGTCAATGAACAACGGGGAATCAAACCCCGAGACTTCGTGCATTGCCAATGTAAAAGAAAGTGCAAGCAATGATCTCTCCGCTGCGGAGCAAGTTCCCGCACACGAATAACCTTGCCTGTCATAGAGCGACAACTGATAACGCTCCGTCAGCTCAACGCGGTCGCACTTGGAGTTCTTCCAAACAAGCCCCTTAAACAGAGCCTCTGTACGCGACTCCATTCGCTTTCTCACGTCATCAACGATCGCCTTTTCGGCGGCCTTTAATACGTTGAGCGCACGATTGCCAAATGAGATTGCCCGATTTGCTGCCTCCGTCTTCTTGTCCTTCTCAAGCTCTGTTTTTAGCTTTTTCTCCCACACCGAGATTTTTCCATCCATCTCGGACTTATTGCTTTGAAACGCGCCGATACCTTGATTCAGCAGATCTATTTCCCTATCGAGCTGCTCCCTCTCTTCGAAGAGACGCTTCAAATCATCCGAAGATTCAGCAAACTTTGCAATTCGCGCATTGATGTCATTAAGCTGACGGCCAATTTGGTCGAGGTCTTGTTCATCTTTCAGAAGTGGTTGAAGAGCCCGTTTTCGCTCGTCTGGGTATCGTTTAACGGAATCGACAATTCTTTTAAGTTCACTTCGCATCGACGAGAGAATATTCGATGTTTCGCTACTCACCTTAAATTGATCGAGCATGGCCTTAATATGCAAACGCTCTTCTTCATTTAAGGAATGGCCGCACAACGTGCATGTGCCCATGTTGAGAGCCTTTTGAAGCTTTTCGGGGTCGATCGAAGGAGGCAGATGCCCCTCTCTCTCCATCCTTTCAATGACATCGAGAGTCTTCTTCGCAACGGGATAAAGGTTAAAATCAACCATCATCTTACGAGCGAATTCGTAGTATTTAGCTCGGTCCTGTTCATAGCGATCATTGAATCTTCCTTCGAGCTCTAGAGCCGCCTCCCGCTCGTTCTCGATGCCACGCACATCCTCAACGCCGCGCAGCTGTCCGTCGATATCAGCCAGCCGCCGCTTCGCCTCAGACAAGCTGGCCTCCTTATCCTCTATCTGTTTGATACACCCATTGCGGGTCTCTTCAAACTCGCTGAGTTTCTTGTAAGTTTGTTCCGTGCTGCTTGAAGCTGAAGACGCATCCCTTTTCTTTCCGGAAACGGTCGCCTTTAGATGGTCGATCGTCCTCGACAGCACATCAATCTGCGAAATTGAATACACCGCTTCTTTGATGCGATCGCCCTTTGTCTCCTGAAAATAGGTATTGAGCTGCTCACCATCAAAAAAGAAATACTCTCGAATTGATTCGGGAAGATAGCGATTGATGTATGCCGTTGCTCCTTCATTCTTAAGTGAACGAGCTTGGCCATCAACCCCATTCGTCACTGTTACCGTAAACCGCTCGTCGGCCTTTTTCTCAAGGAACTCTAGCTTATCTTTCTGAAGCAAGCGAAATGGAACAAAACGTCTAATCTTTACGGTAGTATTCTTCGTATCGCCCAGCTCGACGGTCACAACAACGCTAACGTTTTCCACCCAAACGCCATTCTGAACGCACTCGGCGATAACCTCCTTGTTTAGCTTGGGCTCTCCGGCGTCATACTTGCTGTTGCCGAGGTGAGGCTCATCACCGTATAAACACCAAGTAAATGCATTGAGCAAATTTGTCTTGCCAACGCCGTTATCGGCAACGATTAACTGCAGGTCGTGATCGCCCGGACGAAACTCAAGTGTCAGATCACGATACTGACGATAGTTGTGAATCTCAATCTGCTTGAATCTCATCGCTCTTCCTTACCGCGGAATCCAGCTCCTGCTCATACCGCTTTCGATAGCTGCCGTTTCCTTCCATTTCGTACGAAATAAGCTCAAGCAGGAAATGGAGCATGGCTTGATCGCCCGTGCATTCCTTTTTGACGCTTTCGAGTACTTGCCGATTAATAGCCATTTGCCCTCCTCAAACGGTCCTGTACCTCAAATAACAAATCAGTGCTGTTCACTGCATTCGCGCGCATGTCTTCGATGCGAACCATCTCTTGCTTGAACAGCTTTTTCTCGAGTTCAATGCCGCCCATTTCTTTGATTCGTTTCCAATCCGGCTCAATTACGAAATCGTAGATATGGGCAATCTTCTTTCCGGGGTGTCGGCGAATCACCCTGCCCACCCTTTGGACGTACTCGCGCGGATTCGTGCTGCTCGACAGCAAAACGGCCGTTTTCGCTTCGGGAATGTCGATGCCCTCGTCAAGGCATTTGATTGCCACGAGCGTTTGAATGTCGCCCTGCCTGAATGCGTCCAAAAGATACTCACGCTCGCTCAGACCGCCATACTCCGCCCGCTTCGCCGTTCCCTCTTCTTCGGTAAAACGATGCGCCGCAATCTCATGCGAACCGAGCATCAAACACACTTCCGAGATTCTGTGGGGCGAAGTGAAAACGATTGCTCCGGTCAAATCAACCGAATCAATCAAGTCTTCAAAGTGGACCATCTTCGAAGCGGCATCTTTTTTGATTTCTGCCCTATCGCGAAGAAGCTTTTCGACATGCTCTTCCGCATCTGGCAGTGGGCTATTCTTAGCCGCCACAATCCTCTTCGTCAAAGCACAGTATTTATCTAGCTCTTCGTCGTTCAAGCTAGAAAACACAAGATGATACTCATAGGGACAGAGGAACGTATCACCTGTTATCGGATTAATAGTGTTTTGAGCCTGAGCAATCGTAAACACAAAAGACCTGTCACCAAAGTATCTGCGAATGAGCTCGGTTCCATCCTCATCAAACCAACGGGACGGCGTAGCAGACAGGCCAATTCGATACCGATACCTCTCCAAAAGCCCGGCGCGCTGCTTCGGCGAGCCCATTCCATGGACCTCGTCGCCGACGATGCATGTAGCCACCGTATCAGGGAGCTTGTTGATAATATCTAGCAGCTTCTTGCTGCATGCGCTCTTGTGGGTGGTATAGATAATCAAGCTCGACGATCGCCCTATGCGTATCCTGGAAATCGCCGAAGAGATTTCCTTAAGCCAACGAGCGCTCGGTCCGGCAGATGAATCGGCAAATACAGATTTGTCGAACTGCAGCCCTAAAGCGGCGGTCTCCTTCTCCCATTGACGCGACAATGTACTCTGCGGCGTAGCAACGATGCAGACAAACTTCTTCTCTCGAGCAAGAAGCTCCCCAACACAAGCAAGGGCGGTGCGCGTTTTACCGGTCCCCGTCGCCATCTCGAATAACAACCTACCGTCATTCGCAAGCCATGCTTCAAGCGCCTCTTTTTGGTAAGGAAAGAGAGAGATCCGCGCTTGCTTGCGAGTTCGACGATAATTGGCAATAACGCTATGCTCGAGTTCAAAATTGGCGCCAGCAGAAACGAGCTTCTCGCAAAACGAATGCGTTGGGACGAACGTCTTTACGCTCTTATGTTCACCATTCCAAAGTGATTCAAATTTTGCCCGATCAGATTGATAAAAATCGAGTTGTCCCGGCTCCCAGCTTTTGAACACCTTGAACTCTTCGCAGTTAAGCAGCCATCCCGACGCCGTCTCGTTTACCGAGCCGCTAAATGAGAGCGCATCGCCGTCACAATCCTCAATAAGGCCGATTTTTTGATGATAGAGCTGGCCAGCCCGTACATTGCCGTCTTCATCAACGATCACGGCAATCTTCATTTCCAGAAGCCCTTTTGCAAGCATCCAACCGAGCGCCTTGACATGGTCACGCTCGATTTCATCGGCAAGGGCGTCAATATTCCCAAGGAGCTCGCTTGCTATGTCTTCAATTACCTCATCCGGATTGTTGGCAGCTTGCCTAATCGCATCGATATCACGCTCGTTTAGATTTGGGCTAACAATCAGGCGCATGGTCCCGCCGTTATGAATTAACCCCGCGACGCCCCTAGCCGCAAGAGCAAGACTTGCAGACGAGAAAAACCCTACACTTCGGTCATATTCAACAGCCTGTGAAAGTGCCGGTATATAGAAGTCGGATACGGGGTCCACATCCCCAAGCGTCTCATAAGATGTTCCGATATGCAGCTCCTTCAGACCCATCAGCGCCTGCCGATCCGTGAAATGGCAACAGATAGTGCCCGGTCTTCAGTACCGCACTGACCGTCAATCAAGCGAAGGAGGCCCGCAACGTTGGGAGCTCGCCGCTTTTTCGTCGAATCCGACAATGGTCTTAGATAATCCTCGATATAAACCGGTTCCCCATCATCGGCCTTCGCCGCATCACATAGCAGCTCTCTAATAACCGGGATGCGGAAGCACAGCTTTGCAAGCATATTCTGCTTTTCATCATCCGGAAGAGCGCAGTACAGGTCGGAAAACGGAGACGCCACGATCTCGATCCCCCTCCGTTCGCCTTTTACATCAGCGAGGTCGAGAAGCGTTGCTAGCTTTCCATGGTTCTCACCATATTTGATGTTTGCCGTAGCCTTTTTGCCTCTATCGCCAGTCAGGTAAATGCCGAGCTTCTCAAACGTGAGGGGCTCGCCAATCAGCGTGAGAATACGCACAGCAGCATCGAGGGCCTCTAGGTTGCTAAACTGTGGAATATTGGCAGCCGTAATCAACTCGCACGGTTGCAGACTACAAACGGCATGGAACACTTGCCTGAGGCTCGCTTCACGCAGCAGCGAGAACAGCTCCTTCGAAAGCCCCCCCCCGGAACTCATTTCGCCAGCACTTGCCAACCAAACAATATCAAGGTTTTTGGCATAATAAGCTGCTAGAACTTCTTCAGTACTTGACTCCCCAGTGGCAAACCGTGCCCATGCATTTCGCTGGATATCGTCAACGTCCTTAGAAGGGGTACCAATAAACTGCCTTCCATACCAGCGAAGCATATTTCTTTCCTCAAATTTCAAATCAAAATAGCGTTTTGCGATTTCTGGATACTCTTGTTCAAATGAAGTCATTGCCGCATAAGCGGAGCAAAGCGTCCCCTTCGTTTTGTGGAGCGCTTGGTTTGCCTCGCAGAATTCTCGAAACGATTTCTTTTTGAAGAACTGCGGTTGGTTGCACCATCGGGCAATGGTGACATATAAGCCTCGTAAAGGAGACTCTTTGTATTTTTCATACCGCATGATATACGGTAGGCAGCCGTATTTCATTAGAATCGAGATGCGTTCGAACACATTGGCAATATCTTGCGCGTCCTGAGAATCATAGCCGCTCAAAACATACAGACGGGTACCCTTATCTGACCAAGTTCGCCAAATGCGCAGCTTTCTTTCTATGAGCTCACGGTCTTCGATGTGGTCGAAGGCGAAAATATAATCCCCGTGATAACGGCAGCCGGAAAGAGCTTTTGCCTTCGCATCGGTCATAAGACGCACGTCAAGACCTTGGCGAAACTGAAACGGCTTGCCCGTCTCACGAAGTTCATCCAAGATCTCTCGCCAACCGGGAAACGCAAAGAAATTATCATCCCAGAGATAAATGTAGGGCCTGTCTTCGTCTAGGAACTCAGAAACAGGCGAGTGCTTAAAGGCGTGATCGTACTTTTGGTTTACGCAGAAGCTGCACTTTCTAAAACAACCTCTCGTAGTAAAACCAATCGAGTAATCAAGGTAGTCAGCATATTGGCTACGCCTCCTGCCGGAAGCAAGCTGCTTTTCGACAAACGACTGATACAGGCTGTAATCGGGATGAAAATGCTCCACCTCATCCGGTAGGTTTTCTCCGCCGTCTTCATAAAAACCCGTACCGCCATAGACAACGTTTGGAAGGGCCAATAAGCCTTCCGGTATGTTCGTAAATGTGAAAACGCAAGAGATGAAAACGATATCGTAATCTGGGACTGCTTCAAACGCCTCGATCAGCTCGACGCTATGACCCCTCGCCTTGAAATATCCACTCAGTTTAAGAAGAACCAGGTTTGGATGGCGCGTGCCATGATCGATTAAATCGGCATCAACAAGACCAATACGTAGGTGGCTATTGCTTTTAACAAAATCGATAGCACACGATACTGGCCGGCTGGACAATCTGCTCCCCTTACACAATAAAGCTCTCAATTTGTGTGATCTAAAATAGCACTGAGGTTGTAGAAAATGTTGATCAATTCTGCTAGCGGCATTCTCGCCATTAGCATCTGCCTAGACGCGAGCAATTATCCGAGACGAAAATAAAAACAGGACTTTATCGGAAAACGAATCAGTCGGGACGTCGCATCCGCACGTCATCGACGCGGGAATTCGAAGCTATCCAGCCAGCGGCAGAAGGATCGACCCTCTCAGCGACCCAACAGAGACTTGTGGAATATCTATCAAGCATCGCCGTCTCATTACGAAGTTCCTCCAGAACCAAACGCTCTTGATGGGAACATCTGTTGTGCAATCTATAGATTTCTGCAACGTTAGCCTCAAGCTCAGCCCGCTTCGTCCCCGGCAAAACGGCATGCCGCCATTCGCCTGCGCGCGCAAGGCGCGCCATACCGTGGGCTCCAGGCGGCAAACAGGCATGAATCACCATGCATCAAATGTCAAAGCGGCGGCGACCCTGTCATAAGATGGCGCCTTGCCTTCATGGCCAAAACGAACTTTCGCAAGCTATAGCAACAGCAAGCTGAACATACGGCATAACGCCCTCCTACGCCGCGGCGCACACGCTGCCGAGCAACTCACGCAGAGGAGACCCAATGCCCTCAAGCAGTTCGGGAGCGATGATGGCAAAAACGGGAACCTCGCCGGCCCCCACGACGGCAGGCACTTTGCCCTCCGAGACAATACATCCATAAGGGACAAAACCGTCTTCGCCGGCATCGAGCGCCGCCATGCGACGCGCGAGTTCGCGCGCAAAGCCAGCAGTATCGGCATCGCCGATCGCCAGGACAAAGTCCACGCCTTCGTCGGTCGCCAGGGCCACAGCTTCGTCGATCAGCTCGTCTCCCCCGTCGCCCTCAACCGAGCCGCAACGAAAAAGCACGCGCTCGAGCAGAGCTCGGTCAAGCGAGCCGAGCGCCGCCGAGACAAGCTCATCGCGCGTATGTTTGTCGCCACCCAGCACCACCAGCGCCTTGGTGCCGCCGTAGTGAGCGACCAATCGTCCACACCAGCGAGCCACGTCTCCATCCGCAACAAGGCGCGTCGGCATACCAAACCCATAGTTGACCATTATCCCCACAACCCTTCCGTGCTTTATGGTGGTATCGATCGTTAGGCTCATGCTACGAAGCGAGGTTTTCCGGGCTGTTTCGCGCTCTTTAGAGCTGCGTTAAAACCCGATGCAACCGCCCGACCATACCTGCCAAAAAGGGACAGGTTTGTTTTGGTCGGTCAAGCGTTTTACCTACCAAAATAAACCTGTCCCTTTTTGGCAGGTTTTGACGATGTCCGGACGAGCGGGTATTATCGAACATGTATTCGATAAGAACATGTGTTTGATGGGAGAACGCGTGGGGGACGGGCGTCACACCTATATCTGCATCGACCTCAAGACGTTTTACGCCAGCGTCGAGTGCGTTGACCGCGGGCTCGATCCGCTCACCACCCACCTGGTCGTTGCCGACGAATCACGCGGGCGTACGACCATCTGCCTCGCCATTACCCAGGCCATGAAAGACCTCGGGATACACAACCGCTGCCGCCTGTTCGAGATTCCCGACGGCATCGACTACATCAAGGCCGTACCGCGCATGCAGCACTACATGGAGGTGTCGGCGCAGATCTACGGTATCTACCTGGAATACGTCAGTCCGCAAGACGTTCACGTCTACTCAATTGACGAGTGCTTTATCGACGTGACACCCTATCTAGAGCTCTACCATACCAATGCCAAAAGCTTTGCCTGCATGCTGCGCGATGAGGTCCTCGCGCGCACCGGCATCACGGCGACAGTCGGCATCGGCCCCAACCTATTCCAGGCCAAGGTGGCGCTCGACATTACCGCTAAGCACGTACCCAGCCGCATCGGCATACTCGACGACGAGACCTTTCGCAAGGAGATCTGGCCCCATCGCCCCATCACCGATATCTGGGGCATCGGCCCCGGCGTGGCAGCCCGCCTCGAAAAGTACGGGGTATACGATCTGATGGGCGTCGCCGCGCTCGACGAAAACCTGCTTTACGACGAACTCGGCGTCAATGCCGAGTATCTCATCGACCACGCCTTTGGGCGTGAGCCGACAACTATCGCCGATATTCAGGCCTATCGCCCGCAGGCAACTTCAACCACCACAGGACAAGTGCTCTCGAAGGGTTATGCCTACGAGCAGGCCTACACCGTCTTGCGCGAGATGGTCGATGCCGCCGTACTGGACTTGGTCGATAAGCACGTGGTCTGCGACAGCATCTCGCTCTTTGTGGGCTACGCGAGCGAGCGCGCCGACATACGCCGCCTCGACGCCAGCGGCACAGCGCAATATGTAGACGGACGCGGACATTTGCGTTCGAGCACGTCGAGCATCGAACCCGCCGCAACCGCCGGCCCCGAGCTCGCACCCCGTGCACCCAAGCCCGTCCAGCGCGATGACGAACGACGCCGTCTGGTGCGCGAGGCACAGGCAATCGACGGCATCTTTGTGGGAGAGCATGGCGGCAAACCGCGTGGCGGCTATGCCGCGCTCTTTGCGCACTCTAACGCTTCGCGCAAGCTGCCCGGGCGCACCAATTCGTTTAAGAAGATCATGGGCTATTTCGATGAGCTCTGGGCGCAGACCGTCGATCCCAAACGACCGGTCAAGCGCATCAATTTGGGCTTTGGCAACCTCATGCCCGAGGAATTTGCCACCATCGATCTGTTCAGCGATGTTAAGGCCGATGAGCGCGAGCGCGACCTGGCCCGCGCCGTTCTGGCCGTGAAGGGCAAGTACGGCAAGAACGCCCTGGTCAAGGGATTAAGCTTTACCGCCGGCGCCACCGCACGCGAACGCAACGATCAGGTAGGAGGACACCGTGCCTAAGGCCCAACAACAGCCGATGCGGCCGCCGACACCTTTTGAACGCCTGGCGGACCCCGAGGGAAGACGTCGCGCCGCCGACCCCAGGCTCACCGCCAACGGTGCCGTTCGCGCCAACCGCGCCGCGCAGTTTATGCCCTTTGCCGCCCTCACGGGATACTATGAGCTCGTGCGCAAACAAGAGATCTCTGTTGAGCCCAAATGCGAACTCACGGAAGAAAAAGCCCTCGAGCTTTCAAAAAAGCTCGAGGGCCTCAAACGCGGCGACTTGGTGCGCGTTACTTATTACGATACATACGGCTATCGCAGCCGCACCGGCATTCTCGACGAAGTGCTCCCCGCGTTCAAGCTGCTCAAACTCCGAGACATCGCCATCGGCTTCGACGATATCCAAGACATCGAGCTGCGCGGCCGAGCCTAAGCGCAAGCGTACGCCCGGCCCTACGGCTTTATGACGTAATAGCCGCATCCCTCACGGCAGCCTCAAGCGCCTCACGATCGATCGGGTTTTTAGAACGGATGCACGCCGTGTGGTCTGTATACGTCACCGTAGCCCAAATGCCATCGAGAGCGTTGAGGGCGTTCGTCACATTTTGCGCGCAGCCGCGGCAGCTCATACCGCCAATAAGCAGTTCATCGCTATAGGGATAGTGAGACACATCGGTGTCCGCGACCGCGACCCTCTTGATCTTCTTTCTGCCCGCCCCATCGCCGCAACAGCATGTGCCATGCGTCGATGCGACAATACGCCGGAATCCAAAAAATAAGCCGGCGGCAATTACGGCAAGCACAATGATGTTTGCAGTTTTCTGCTATGTCAGCCACATAAAGCAGCTACGAGATGTTGCCCAAAAACGCCTTGGTGCGCTCGCTCTTGGGATGGTCGAAGACCTCGCTCGGCGTGCCCTCCTCCACGATAACGCCGCCGTCCATAAAGACGACGCGGTCGGCGACGTCGCGGGCAAAGCCCATCTCGTGCGTCACCACGATCATCGTCATGCCGTCACGCGCAAGATCGCGCATGACACCCAGAACGTCGCGGACGAGCTCGGGGTCAAGCGCCGACGTAGCCTCGTCAAAGAGCATCACGTGCGGATTCATCGACAGGGCGCGGGCGATGGCCACGCGCTGCTGTTGACCGCCCGAAAGCTGGCTCGGCATAAAATCGATGCGCTCGGCCAGACCGACCTTGGTCAGCTCCTCGACGGCAATCTTCTCGGCCTCTTCCTTGCTGCGCTTGAGCACCTTTTGTTGCGCAAGCATGACGTTCTTTTTGACCGACAGGTGCGGGAACAGATTGAACTGCTGAAACACCATGCCCAAGTGCGTACGCACCTTATTGAGGTCGACGCCCTTGGCGCACACATCCACGCCCTCGACGACAATCGAGCCGCTCGTGGGCTCCTCAAGACGGTTAATGCAGCGAAGCATCGTCGACTTGCCCGAGCCCGAGGGGCCCAGGACCACGACGACCTCACCCTTGTGCACATCCAGATCGATGTCGCGCAGGACCACGTTATCGCCAAAGGCCTTCTGGAGATTCTTGATGCTGACGACGACCTCGTTCGAGTTATTGGTTTCGCTCATAATAGAACCTCCTTACAGACCTGCAATATGATCGGCGGGTGTCGCGACAACCTGTCCGGCGCTCTTGGTGGGACGCTTCTTTTTGGTTTCGGCCGTCCCCAGAAGCCTCGCCTCAAGACCGCTCACCAAGCGCGCAAGCGGCAGGGTAATGACCAGGTAGAACAGGGCAGCAACCACATACGGCGTGATGGAGCCCGTCGTCGCCACGATGGTGCGGGCGTTCATGACGATCTCGACCACGCCCACGGCGGCGAGCAGTGACGTATCCTTGTAAAGCAGGATAAACTCGCTGGTCAGCGTAGGCAGGACATTGCGGAACGTCTGCGGAATCATAACGTAGAGCAACGTCTGGAAGGCATTCATGCCCAGCGAGCGGGCAGCCTCGTTTTGGCCCTTGGGGATCGACTGAATACCGGCACGGAAGATCTCGCACAGGTACGCAGACGAGTTCATGGCCATGACGATAACGCCCAAGACGTAGTCGTCCACCTTGACGCCGGCAAGTGGCAGGCCAAAGAACGCGATATAGATCTGCAGGAACGCCGGCGTACCACGGATGATATTCACGTAGATGCCGGCAAGACAGCGCAGGATGCGCGACTTGGAGATGCGCATGAGCGACAAGGCAAAGCCAAAGGGGATTGCCAGCGGAAACGCCACAAGCACGATCGAGAGCGACATAAGGAAGCCCTTAAATACGACCGGCAGGCTTTGGACCAGAATGACCGGGTTCAAGAACAGGCGCAGGAACATATTGGAATTCCAAGCCTCGACCCACGGCTGTTCCTTAAGATCGGCCTGGAAGTTATCGAAGGCCGTCACGCCCTTAATCTCGACGGAAGGAATCTTGGAAATCTTCTTGGTCGAACCGTCGGCGAGCGTATAGGTGCCGCTAAAGGCCTCGTCGCCGCCTTCGACGGGGAAGGTCACGCCGTACACCTCGACACGGAAAAAGCCGCCGGCAGGCGCCGTCTCGCCAAAGTCGATCTTGAGCGTCTGGCCATCAGCCGTACATGTGGGCTTCATGGGTGTGCGATCCATGAGGTCCTCGCCCGAGAGCATCGTCAATCGCGTGTCATCGGTACCAAACGTCGTGCCGTCGACAAACGTCAGCGAAAGACCGCTCAGCTCCTCGTCGGCGTCGGCCTGAACTTCCCAGGTAATGCGTGTCTCGGTGCCGCCGACCACATCACTGCCCGAACCGGTGTTGGGTCGGGCGGTAATCTTTGCGGTCTCAAGCGCTTGGGCAGTCGAGGGCGCAGATGCCCCCACGCACACCAGCGCGAGCGCCACGGCCATGACACAGGCTAGCTTTTGGAGCAAGGCGGGTAGTGAAGAACGCTGCTCCGCGGCCCCTTTGTTCAGTCGAGACAAGGTGGCTCCTATCGTAGAAGTTGCCGGCAAAAAGAGACGGAAACACTCTCCGTCGAGAGAAGCGCAAAGGCCCTCTCCGCTAAACGGAAAGGGCTCACACGCAATCAAGTATCTGTTTACTTGATGTTGTACTTAGCCATGAGGGCGTCAACGGTACCGTCGTCGGTCAGGTCCTTGATGGCCTGGTTGATGTCGTCCTTGAGCTTGGTATTGCCCTGGTTGATGGCGATGGCATACTCCTCGCCGGTGCTGATCTGCTTAACCGTATGGCAGGTGTTGAACTGCTCGGCGGTCAGCTGGCTGGCAACGGAGCGGTTGGTGACCACGGCGTCACCCTTGTCGGACTGCAGGGCGCTGAAGCACTCGGTAGCGTCCTTGTAGGGGACGATCTTGGCCTTGGGGAAGTTCTCCTGGGCAAAGGCCTCGGCGGTCGAGCCAGACTGGACGATAATGGTAGCGTCGGCGTTGTTGAGCTTCTCGCTGTAATTGTCGGCCGTGATGTCGGTGTTATCGACCTTGGTCACGATAGCCTGATCGTCCATGTAGTAGGAATCGGAGAAAGCGACTTCCTTCTCACGCTCGGGCGTGTCGGTGATAGCCGCAATGGAGACGTCATACTTGGTGCCCGAAGCGACGCCGGGGACGAGCGTGTCGAAGTCGTTGTTGACGTACTCGACATCCAGGCCCAGCTTGTCGCCGATAGCCTTGATGAGCTCAAGGTCAAAGCCCTGATAATCGCCGTTGTCATCCTTGTACTCAAACGGAGCGTACTCGGCAGAGGTGCCGACGGTCAGCGTACCGTCCTTGACGAGCGCGTACTCCTTGGAGCCGTCGACCTTCTCGACCTTAGCGTCGTCAGAGCTGCTGGAACCGGCATCAGAACCAGAGGTGGCGTTGGACGAGCCACAGCCCGTCAGTGCGAGGGCAAGCGCCATGGCGCCCGTGGCGGCAAATGCGCCAAGCTTCTTCAGCTTCATAATCAGTCTCCTTCCAATGGCCCCATGTGATTCAGGGGCCTGCAAAAACCGAGGGCTATTATGCACCCGCGTGAGAGAATCTGCAATTAGAAAACTGATTGAAACAAACCCATAACGTGAATGGAACACTCCGCTTTGCGACAGTCATTACTGCTGCAATGACCTTAATAGTTTAATTTCAGCCGCATAACCTGCAAGTTCGTTCGGCGTTTCCAAAATGAATGGCAATGATCGCAGGCGGCTATTCGATACAATATTCTGCATAACCTGCATTCCACCGCCAAGTTCCTCGCTGCCGAGGTAACCCTTGCCGATGCACTCATGCCGGTCCTTATGGGCACCGCGGGGATTCTTGGAATCATTGATATGCACAGCGCGCAGGCGCTCGATACCCACCACACGATCGAACTCGTCGAGCACACCGTCAAGATCTTGGACGATATCATAGCCGGCGTCATTTACATGGCAGGTGTCCAGGCAAACGCCCAGCTTGGCCGACAGCTCGGGGCGCCTGTCAGCAACGCCCTCGATGATGATCGCCAGTTCCTCAAAGCTGCGGCCCACCTCGGTGCCCTTGCCAGCCATGGTCTCGAGCAGCACCGTCGTCTGCTGGCCCTCAAACATCAACTGGCACAGGGTGTCGACGATCATCTGAATGCCGGCGTCGGAGCCCTGTCCCACATGCGCACCGGGATGGAAATTGTAGTAGTTACCGGGCAGCGCTTCCAGACGCTGCAGATCCTCAGCCATGGCCTCCAGGGCAAACTCGCGCGCCCGCTCTTTGGCCGAGCAGGGGTTATAGGTATACGGAGCATGGGCCACGAGGGGACCAAAATCGTTTTGTTCCATAAGCTCGCGCAGGGCCGCCACGTCATCCATGTCAAGGTCTTTCGCCTTGCCGCCGCGCGGGTTGCGCGTAAAGAATGCAAAGGTATTGGCGCCAATGGATAGCGCCGTCTCCCCCATCGCCCGATAGCCCTTCGTCGTGGATAGGTGACACCCAATCGTCAGCATCCCCAGCTCCCCCTCATCAGTTACGGTGAAATAGTTCCTGTTGATGCCTTATTCTGCCGCAAACAGGAACTATTCCACCGCAAGTTATAAAAGGGTCATGAGGAGCGCGTTTTGCCGAAGGCCTTAAGCGCCGCCGTCACGGGTCCAGGCTGAAAACGGCGGCGTACGTCGTCGAGACGCTCGGGAATATCGATATGCTGCGGGCAGTGCCGCGCGCATTTGCCGCATTTGACGCAATTGCTCACCAACTTGGGCTCGCTTGTGCGCACCGCACTCGCCGTAAAGTACTGCGATAGACCCGTAAACCAGCTGTGCGCATAGCTTGCGTTGTAGGCGGCAAAACACCCAGGAATATTGATGCCTTTAGGACACGGCATGCAATAGCCGCATCCCGTGCAGGGCACGCGATTCGATTTTTCAAACTCCGTCAGCACGTGCGCGATGGCATCGAGCTGAGTAGCTGTCATCGAATCCGGCAGGGCCCGATCGGCCAACGCCGCGTTCTCATCCACCTGCGCGGTATCGGTCATACCCGAAAGCAGCATCGTCACCTGAGGATGATTCCACACCCACGAAAGCCCCCAAGCAGCCGGCGTCTTCAGGTACGGATCGCGTACGTCATCGAGCACGGCGCGGGCCCGCGGAGGCAGCTTGCCCGCCAGGCGTCCACCCAAAAGCGGTTCCATTACAAACACCGCGAGCCCGCGCTCGGCGGCGGCCATGAGCCCCGCCGTTCCCGCTTGGTAGCGCTCTCCAGCGTAGTTGTACTGGATCTGGCAAAAGTCCCAGTCATACGCGTCAAGCATCGTCAGGAAATCCGCCGCACTGCCGTGGTACGAAAAACCTATCTGGCGAATACGCCCCGAAGCCTTTTGGCGCACAATCCAATCCTCGATACCCAGTGCCACCACGCGTTCCCACTGGGCGGGCGAGGTGATGTTGTGCATGAGGTAGTAGTCGATATGGTCAGTCCGCAGGCGGCGCAGCTGCTCATCAAAGAAACGGTCGAAATCCTCCGCGCACTTGCACGAGGCGTGCGGCAGCTTGGTCGCGAGCAAAACCTGGTCGCGCAGGCCCAAGCGCTCAAGCGAAGCGCCTACGCAAGCCTCGTTGCCGGGATAAAGATAAGCCGTATCCAGGTAATTTATCCCCTGCTCCACCGCACGGGAAATGATAGCATCGGCTGTCTTCGCATCGGGGCGTCCCGGCGCACCGGGAAACCTCATGCACCCCAGCCCCAACGCCGAGATACGGTTACCGCTTTTGGGGTCAACGCGATACTGCACGGCCCCTCCTCCCCCATCGAAGCTCTGACGCGGCGAAACAAACCCGTCACGCCATCGAAACACATTGGAATCACAATCGAGAATGTATCGTAACGCAGCAGAAATCGAGCTGTCACGGCACCGCTTTAACATCAGCAAAAAGCCCGATGAAAGGAGGCGAGCGTGACCACACACGAGGATGCCTACCCCTATCCCGGCGAACAATGCATCCTCTCGGTCGACCGTTACCAGATCGAGGTCATGGACCATCTGGACGAGCTTCCCGCCACAGGCGCCGTCATCTTCTGCACCTTCCCCAAGGTGCGCGATGGCGTTGGTTATCCCGCGCGCGTTTTTGCCATCTGCCCCGCGGCATAAGTTCCCATGCATTTGTTCTTCTAAATTCAGCCTCCGGTGTACGCCACATGCCCCAGCGGCATACAATCCATCAGGCGCCCCATATGCGGGCGCCTTTTATATGGGGAGATGATTCACATGCAGATCAACAAGGTCGCCTTTATCGGCAAGGGCGGCGTCGGCCTGCTCTACGGCAGCATGATTGCCAAGACCCTCGGCAACGATGCCGTCGAATACGTCATGGATGACGCGCGTTTCGAGCGCCACGTGGGCGATGCGCTCACCGTCAACGGAAAGCCCTGCGCGCTCAAGTCCGTCCGCGCCAGCGAGGCAACGCCCGCCGATCTGGTCATTCTCACGGTCAAGACGACGGGGCTCAACCAAGCACTCAAGACTATGGAGCGCGTCGTGGGACCCAACACGCTCATCGCCTCGCTGTGCAACGGCATTACGAGCGAGCAAAAAATAGCCGAGCGCTTTGGCTGGAAGCACACCGTCCTGGGCATCTGCCAGGGCATGGACGCCGTATTCCTTAACGGCGCGCTCACCTTTACCAATGCGGGCGAGATTCGCTTTGGCGCGGCAGCAGGCACCGAGCCCGCAACCGTCACCGCCATCGATGAGCTCTACACGCGCTGCGGCATCGCCCATACCGTCGAGAGCGACATTGCGCACCGCATGTGGGCCAAACTCATGCTCAACGATGGCATCAACCAGACCTGCATGGCCTATGGCGGGACCTACGGGAGCGCCACGGAACAGGACTCCGAGCAGCGTCGCTGCTTTGTTTCCGCCATGCGCGAGACACTTGCGGTCGCCAACGCCGAGGGCGTTGAGCTTACCGAGGCAGACCTGACGCAGATGGTGCACCTCATCGAGGGAATCGACCCCGCCGGCATGCCCTCGATGGCGCAGGACCGCATCGCACAACGTAAAACCGAAGTCGAGGAGTTCGCGGGCACCATTTGTCGCCTGGCCGCCAAACACGATATCCAAGTGCCACAAAACGATTGGCTCTACCAGAGGATTCGCGAAATAGAAAGCAGCTGGTAGCCTCGCCCGCACGGCGACGCGCGCAATGTAAGCAGACAGGCCTTCGCGAGGATCCCATCGCTCGCGAAGGCCTGTCGCATTTAGGCCGAGGCTAAAACTGAGGCTCGTTTTGCGACTCCGGGACCTCGTCCTCGTCATCGCGGCAAAGCACCACGCCGGCGCTTCCCAACAGCGCCGCTGCAATCAAGGCGCTCACAACCACAGGAGCGGCACCCGTAGTGGACTGCAAGCCGGCAACTAACGCCGCCGTCGGACCAAGACATCCGATCAAAAGGGCAACGACGGCAATAGCGACATCTCGAGCGTTCATGGGATCACTTCCTCCACGAGAAAGACCTTGTTTCTCATGACTTAGTGTGCCCCGCGCCCATATGCCCAACGTAGTGCCACGGTAAGGGCTCTGTTAACCCAAATGCATATAAAAACGGGCGACTTTACATTGCCCGAAAGCTCAGTAAAGACGCCCGTCCATCATGTGCAATCGATGCCGACAGATTACCAACCGGTGTAGTAATCGGTAGTTCCGGCTGCGCAACCCGAATCGTAGACCTTGCACTCGCCCTTAGAGCCCGTAAAGGTCGAGCCCTGGGACTTATCGCTCGCAGCCACCACGTAGTAGCCGTCGGAATCACGCCAAAAGCCCTCGGAATCCAGCGTCCACTCACCCGTGCGGTGGTGATACAGCACGTTGCTGCTGTAATAGGTCTCGCGACGACCGTTGTAGTTATTGACGCCGCTCGAGCGCGTCAGGCCCGAGCCGTTCGCGTAATACGCAGCAGACGCGTAAGACGAGCCGGAGCCGGCGTTGTAATACGAAGTCTGAACGGCCTCGGCAGCTTCTGCCTCGACGGCCGCAGCCTCGAGCGCCTCGCGCTTAGCATCCTCGAGCGTGGAGCGAAGCTCGTCGAGCTCGGCCGACTTCGCGTCGACCTCCTCCATCGTCAAAAGACTGCCCGCACCGTCGATACAACCCTGCAGTACAGCGCGCTCGTCATCGGTGGCATAGTCACCGTACATGTTCATGATGATCTGCGCGCGGACCTCTAGGGAATCGCGCTTGGCCCCCATCGAGGCGTTCCACTCCTGCATGGAGCCAAAGCCGTCGCTACGATAGTCGACGGGCTGCATCAGGGTCGCCTCGGACGGCGTTGATCCGACCGCGTCGGACAGTGTTGCCGCGTGGGCATCGGTTACGCCGGCACCCACTAAAAGCGCCACGGCAAGCGTGGCAGAAAGGGCGGCGGCCTTCGGTTTTCGTAAATCGATCCTCATGTAGCTGGAAACCTCCGTAGTGAGTTTTTGCTGCGTTTAAGCTGCGTGTGATTCGATCGCGCTGCATAGTACCCCGAGTAAATCGCGACCTGTGGTTTTTCTCAAAAGGTGCACGTCATTTGCGTAAAACTCACATCCTCTCAACAGGAGTTTTCCACAACTCGCATGCATAAAGCATGCCAAAAACCCTGTAACAGCGCCCTTCCTATGCAAAAAAGGCGCCTGCGCAACCATTGTTCGCGCAGGCGCCTTGAGCAGGCATTTTATGCAGTTATACCTATCGAGTCGCAAGGGGCCCTTGCACAAGTCGCCCTACTCGTCCAGCGCGGCAAAGGCCTGCTTCAGATCCCAAATGATGTCCTCGGCGTTCTCGGTACCAATGGAAAGACGGATTGTAGAGGGCGTAATGTTCTGCTCGGCAAGCTCCTCGGCAGAGAGCTGGGAGTGCGTGGTGGTAGCCGGGTGCACGACGAGCGACTTGACGTCGGCTACGTTGGCGAGCAGCGAGAACACCTGCAGGTGGTCGATGAACTTCCAAGCAGCCTCCTGGCCGCCCTTGATCTCGAAGGTGAAGATCGAGGCGCCGCCACGGGGGAAATACTTCTGGTACAGCTCATGGTCGGGGTGCTCGGGCAGGCTCGGGTGGTTCACCTTGGCAACATGGCCGTCACCGATCAGGAACTCAACGACCTTCTTGGTGTTCTCGACATGGCGGTCAACGCGCAGCGACAGGGTCTCGGTGCCCTGGAGCAGGACCCAGGCGTTAAACGGGCTAATGCAGGCGCCCTCGTCACGCAGCAAGATAGCACGGACATAGGTCGCGAAGGCAGCGGGGCCGGCGGCCTCGGCAAACGAGACGCCATGGTAGGAGGGATTGGGCTCGGCGATCTGCGCATACTTGCCGCTCGCCTTCCAGTCGAAGTTGCCGCCATCGATAATCACGCCGCCCAACGAGGTGCCGTGGCCGCCAATAAACTTAGTTGCAGAGTGAACGACGATGTTGGCGCCGTGCTCCAGCGGACGGAACAGATACGGGGTGCCGAAGGTGTTATCGACAACAACCGGAAGACCATGCTTCTTAGCGACCTCGGAGATAGCGTCGATGTTGGGGATATCGGAGTTGGGGTTACCGAGCGTCTCGAGGTAAATGACCGTGGTGTTGTCCCTGATGGCGCCCTCGACCTCGTCCAGGTTGTGGGCATCGACGAAGGTGGTCTCGACACCAAACTGGGAGAGCGTGTGCTCCAGCAGGTTGTAGGAACCACCGTAGATGGTCTTTTGGGCCACCACATGGTCGCCGGCCTGAGCGAGGGCCTGCAGGGTATAGGTGATGGCGGCGGCGCCAGAGGCGACGGCAAGACCTGCAACGCCGCCCTCGAGCGCGGCAATGCGGTCCTCAAAGACGCCCTGGGTGGAGTTGGTCAGACGACCGTAGATATTACCGGCGTCGGCAAGGCCAAAGCGGTCAGCGGCGTGCTGGGAGTTGCGGAACACATAGCTCGTGGTCTGGTAGATAGGCACGGCACGGGAATCGGATGCGGGGTCGGCGCTCTCCTGGCCAACGTGCAGCTGCAGGGTGTCGAAACCAAAGGTGTGCTCGGGGTTGTTGATAAACTGGCTCATGATGATCTCCTTGATCGAACAAAAGTAATATGAGTAAGAGAAGTAAGTCGCCGTCTCCTGATCACGCCGACGGGCGCAAGCAGGAGCCCGGCATTCGTCTTAGTAAGCAGTTCATATGCGGTCCTCCTTTTGACATCCCGTTCTCGTGGTCGGCTTAATTACCTACCGCCTTTGTGTGTTTTGAATAGTACGAGCATTGTTTCGCGCGGTCAATCACTTAAAAGCGCTAACCTGTTATCGGTTTTTTAGATAGCTATCGAAAGGACGGGTGCCGATGACCCTCCAGCAGCTTCGTTTTCTTATCGCCGTGGCAGAATCCGGCTCAATTAACGCCGCAGCTCAGCGCCTCTATACCGCGCAATCCAATATCTCCAACGCCGTCAAAAGCCTAGAGCAGGAGCTCCGTCTGGAAATCTTTACGCGCTCCAGCCGCGGCGTCACACTCACCAACGACGGCACCGAGCTTTTAGGCTATGCGCGCCAGGTCGTAGAGCAGGCCGATATGCTCGAGGCCCGCTACGAGGACGGCGGCACACCCCAGGCACGCCTTGCCGTCTCGGCCCAGCACTACGCTTTTTCGGTCGAGGCCTTTGTCAACGTCGTCGAGCGCTGCCGCGACAGTAAGTTTGAGTTCGTCATGCGCGAGACCACCACGTCACAGATCATCGACGACGTCCGCGCATTTCGCAGCGATATCGGCATTCTGTATCTGGATGACTTTAACGCCCGCGTCCTGCAGAAGGCCTTCGCCGACGCCCGCGCAAGCTTCCATCCCCTCTTCGATGCAACGGTCCACGTCTTCGTTAGCGAGCGCCATCCGCTCGCACGCCGCCCCCAGCTATCGCTTGCCGACCTTACGCCCTATACGCGCTACAGCTTTGAGCAGGGGACCTCAAACTCCTTCTATTACGCCGAGGAGCCGTTTAGCTATATCCCCTGCGACCGCAACATCCGCGTTTCCGACCGTGGCACGCTCACCAATCTGCTCATCACGTCGAACGGTTACACTTTGTCGACCGGTGTCCTCTCCAATGAAATGCAATGGGGCATGGCATCGATCCCGTTGGCAGACGCTCCAACGATGCGCGTGGGCTACATCATGCACGATGAGCGCAAGCCCTCTCCCCTGCTGCGGCAATACCTCGACGAACTCGATCGCATCATCCACGAAAACCAACCATTTGGGGACGGGATAGAAATGGCAGATTTAAAAGCCCTCTAGCTCTTGACAATTCAGGTCGCCCATCTTTCTTGGCGACAACGTCTCCACCATCCTTGTGGAGCGGCGCGCCTCGCATAAAACAGGATGGACCGGGCGCTACAATAGACAGCCGCAAGAGAGGAACTCGACGAAAGGAAGTCTGTGAAGGTCATCATCTATACCGACGGCTCGGCTCGATCCAATCCGGGACGCGGTGGCTACGGCGCCGTGCTCAAATACACCAACCCCGCCGGCAAGACCTTCACCTCCGAGCTTTCGCGTGGCTACGCCAAGACCACCAACAACCGCATGGAGCTCATGGCGGTCATCGTGGCGCTCGAGGCGCTCAACCGTCCCTGCGAGGTCGAGGTCCACTCCGACTCGCAGTACGTCGTCAACGCCTTTAACAAGCACTGGATCGACGGTTGGAAAAAGCGCGGGTGGAAAACTGCCAACAAGCAGCCCGTTAAGAACCGCGACCTGTGGGAGCGCCTGCTTGCCGCCAAGAGCAAGCATAAGGTGGAGTTCATCTGGGTTAAGGGACATGCCGGCCACGAGCTCAACGAGCGCTGCGACGAGCTCGCCACCACCGCGGCCGATGGAGTCAACCTCGATATCGACACCGGCTTTAACGAGAGCGACCTGTAATAGCGTTTTCGCGCAGCTTTATATCCCCACGCGCTACACTCATCCTGTAGACCAAAACAACGCAAGGGGGACGTATGCTGCGCATCGCGACCATCGGCACATCCATGATCACCGACGACTTTATCCAGGTCGTCAATGCCAACGACCAGGCTGTATTCGTAGGCACGCTCTCGCGCAACGCCGAGCGCGGCGCCGCCTTTACTGCCGAGCACGGCGGCGAACGAAACTTTACTTCACTTGATGAGCTTGCAGCAGCCGCCGACGTCGACGCCGTCTATATCGGCAGCCCAAACGCACTTCACTACGAGCAGGCCCTTGCCTGCATCGCCAGCGGCAAGCACGTCATCGTCGAGAAGCCCTTCTGCGCCACCGAGGCGCAGGCGCTGGAAGTCTTCCGCGCCGCCGAGGCGGTGGGCGTCGTAGCCCTCGAGGCCATGCGCCCGCTCCATGACCCCGCTTTCCACGCCATCGAGGACGCCCTGGGCGAGATTGCGCCCATTCGTCGCGCCTCACTGCGCTTTGGCAAGTATTCTTCACGCTACAACGAGGTTCTCGCGGGACGCGCCACCAACATCTTCGACTGCCACATGGCCTCGGGCTCCCTCATGGATATTGGCGTCTACACCGTCGAGCCCATGGTCGAGATCTTCGGCATGCCCTCCGGCCTTACGAGCATGGCTACTCTGCTCGACCCCACCACGCAAGAGCTCACCCATGGCCCCATCGATGGCTGCGGTTCCATCCTCGCCAGCTACGGCGGTGGCCGTATCTCCGTCGAGCTCGCGCACTCCAAAATTACGAATGACCTACTGCCCTCGCAGATCGAAGGCGAGCGTGGCACTATCCAGATTGACCATCTGTCCACGCCCCGCAACGTCCGCATCGACTATCGCGGCGATGTCGTACGCGGCTCGGCGACCGAGGCGCCGCGCGAACAGAGCGACAACGGCCGCGTGCTCGACCTGCCCAAATCGAGCAACACCATGGAATACGAACTCGCAGACTTTATCACCGCCATCGGCGGCATCGATAACGTCAAGGAAGAGATTTGGGAGACCCCGGCGGGACGTCACGAGCTTGGCCACTATCGCGA
Organism: Collinsella sp. SGI.033; assembly: GCF_050315135.1. NCBI lineage: Bacteria > Bacillati > Actinomycetota > Coriobacteriia > Coriobacteriales > Coriobacteriaceae > Collinsella > Collinsella sp. SGI.033. The sequence goes on along the minus strand of NZ_JBNPOK010000007.1, from coordinate 15,028 downwards.
TGTCACGCTTGTCTCGCTGCGCATCATGGATGCCGTGCGCCAACAGACCGGCATTACCTTCCCCGCCGATTCTGTCAAGCAGGCCTAGCGATGGGTATTTTCGACAAGCTTTTCTCGGGCGTCGCCGGCGGCAGCCGCGAGCCCCAAAAGCCCTCTGGCGTCGAGCTCGAGCTGCGCCGCAGGCTTACTGTGCTCGCAAGCGACGAGGCCACTCAAGACACTCCCCTGCGCTATTTCCTGCGCTGGGAGGGACAGGTCCAAGGCGTTGGTTTTCGCTTTACCAACACCAACCTCGCGCAGGCACGCGCACTCACCGGCTGGGTGCGTAACATGGAAGACGGCTCAGTCGAGATGGAGATACAGGGAGCTCCGGCAAACATCCTATCTCATCTCGAGGCGCTTCATGCCTCCTACGAGCGCATGGGAACGCGTTTTCGCCTCGTAGACGCCCAGGTCCGAGCCCCACTTGCCAATGAAGGCGGTTTCACTCCTCATTATTAGTATTGTGTGCTAAATACGGTATCATTTACCTACGACCGTTAATAGAAAAGAGGCGAGGCGCATGGCGGTGCAAAGAAGGAATACCAGGCAGCGAAAGCTAGTTCTTGATGCCGTGCGCCAAAGCTACAACCATCCCACCGCCGAAGAGATCTACAACGCTGTGCGCGCGCAGGATGACAAAATCAGCCGCGGTACGGTCTACCGCAACCTCAATCTCTTGGCCGATGCCGGGGAGATTCTCTCGATTAAAACGCCGGGCGGCAGCCGCTTCGATCGTGCCATCGAACCGCATGCGCATATCATCTGCACCTCGTGTGGCCGCGTCATCGATGTGCCGCTCCCCTTCAATACCCAGCTCGACGCCAGGGCATCCGAACAAATCGGATGGAGCGTCAGCTCGCACTACACCATCTTCGAGGGCCTCTGCCCCAACTGTAGGTAGATTTTGGGACATGCCTTAAAATCAACTTTTCACCGATTGCGGCAAAAGGAAGATTTCCAGGCATGTCCCAAATGTCTACTCAGCAAGTAGGCGACGCAGCTCTTCTTCGACCGTGCGCACGTAACGGACGCGGTCGTTGATACCGCGCATGCTGGGATTGCAGCTCTCCATCAGATAGGGATGGCCCACCACGTTGAGCATGTCGCGGTCGTTTTCATTATCGCCAAACGCCATCATTTCGTTAGGTGAGATCCCCAGCGCACGACCATAATCGGCAAGTGCGGACCCCTTGCCCGAATCAAAGCCGATAAAGTCGGTCCATTCGGTTCCCGACGTCATCACATCGACCCGGTCGCCAAAGCGACGGACGAAATACTCCAGCGCCGCCGGCTGCTCTGTCTCGGGCGTTTGAAACGCGATCTTAATGACGTCCTCGTCGATGTCCTCGGGACGGTCGACCACCGCCACATCGCAATGGACCTCGTAGCGCAAATGGTCGACGAATGCATCGTTGCCGCTCATGGTGTAGAGGTGCCCCTCGCAGGAAAGGGTCACGTCGGCATGGGGATACGCAACCACGGCATTCGCGATATCCATAGCAAGGTTACGCTCCATGGAACGCTTGACAACGGCACGCCCCTCGCTCATCACGAGGGCTCCGTTTTCGCATACATAGGCGAGCTCATCGGCCACCGGGGCAAACAGATAGCGCAAGCTCGCATATTGACGGCCGCTCGCCGGCATAAACACGATGCCACGACGATGCAGCTCATCGATGAGCTCAAAGGCCTCGGAACGCGGCTCGCACTCCCCCGGATGCAGCAACGTGCCGTCCAAATCGCATGCAATCAGCTTGATTCTCTCAAGACCCATATGCTTTCCCCCACAGCATCTCATCAACAGCAAGACGGACTTTGAATAGCTGCCTCTCAAAGTCCGTCTTGCTCATACGCACGTTAACCGCGCGCCTTTTTTACGATCGTAAAGTCGGGAGCCATACTCACGACGACCTCCGCCGCACTCGACGCAAAGCGCCGGTCCGTATCGAGTTCACAGGTAACCACCGAGAGCATAACGCCCTCGACACCCCGGAGCATGCGGCCCAAAACAGGCTGTACCGGCGTATACATGCGTACGGTATGCTCGTCCGAATCGCCTCGGAAAAGCGGCGCGTGCATATTGCCGATCTCCCAGCACGCATGCGCGAGCGCAATCGGATCCATGCGGTCGACTTCGACCAAATAGACCTCGGCGCTGCGCAGGCGCACGACAACCGCCACGGGCACCATGCCCGAACGGTCGATGGCGAGCACGTCGCCGTCGGCAAGACGACTGCCGTCGGCAGTATCCAGCCGAACATCGACCGTGCGCCCCAGCTCCGTCACGCCCGCAAACGCGCATACATCAGCCTGGTCCCAATCGAGCAGTAGCTCGTCAACTTCAAAGATGCCACCCAGCTCCCGACGAAGCAGGAGTTCATAGGACGGATCGTTGAGATTTCCCAAGCATGTCGTCGAAACCAAGCGTTCAGGCATACTCTAACCCTCGACCTCGACGAGCTCGATATCAAAGTTGAGATCCTTGCCGGCCAGTTCGTGGTTAGCATCGAGCGTCACGGCCTCGGGCGTCACATCGATGACAACGGCAGGGACAGGCATGCCGCTCGGCGTGGACAGGAAGAGTTTCATGCCCTTCTCGATCTGCTCGATGTTGGGAACCTGCTCGGCCGGGAAGGTGATAACCATCTCGGGATTGTGCTCGCCGTAGGCATCGGCAGCAGGAATGTGCACGGACTTCTTCTCGCCCACCTGCATGTCGACAACAGCGGCATCGAAGCCCTTGATCATCTGACCGGCACCGCAGGTGAACTCCAGCGGCTCGCCGCGATCGTAGGAGCTATCGAACTGCGTGCCGTCGTCGAGCGTGCCGCGATAATGAGTCTTGACCTTCTTGCCCTGGTTGGACATGGAAACCTCCGTGATAAGGGCGGCACACAACGCGGGCCGCCATGAACGTATGGCGCTAACTATACCCTAGTCATACAATTCGAAGACAGTTTGCAAAGAAACGCTGCAACCGGAGGAACCATGGCATATCCCGTATTTGACCTACACTGTGACACCGCCGACCGTATCGGCTGGGCCACGCTCGATCTCGACCTGCGCTTTACCGCCGGCACCGACGGTTATTTCCCCGGCGACGAGACGCATCCGCAAGATTTCGACCTCATCGAGGGCAATGCCTGCGCCATCTCGCTCGCAAAGATCGGCAACACACCGTGGGCACAGTGCTTCGCCACGTTTGTCCCCGACGAGATTCCCTCCGCCCACGCCGCGCGCTTCCAGGCGCAGATCATGGCGCATATGAGCGGCCAGGCCATGCTCAACCACGATCGCATGGTCAACGTGCGCAGCGCCGCTGACATTCGCCCCGCGCTCAAGGACGGCAAGGTCGCCTGCATCCACACCATCGAAAACGCCACGTTCTTTGCCGAGGACCCCGCACTGATCGAGGTGCTCAAGAGCTTGGGCGTACTCATGTCATCACTCAGCTGGAACGCGCAGGGGCCGCTCGCGAGCGGACACGATACCCACGCCGGCCTCACCGCCGCCGGCATCGAGGCACTTACGCAGATGGAGCACGCCGGCATGGTGCTTGACGTCTCCCATCTCAACGATGAGTGCTTTGACGAGGTCGCCGTCCGCGCCACGCGTCCCTTCGTCGCCAGCCACTCCAACTCCCGTGCGGTTTGCGGCGCCAAACGCAATCTTACCGACGACCAGTTCCGCACCATTCGCGACATGGGTGGCATCGTCGGCCTCAACTACTGCAGCGAGTTCCTTTCCAACGACGCAACCGACAAGACCGCCGCAGACGTCACCTTCGATCAGCTAGCGGCACATATCGAGCACTGGCTCGACCTGGGCGGCGAGGACGTCATCGCGCTCGGCGGCGACTGGGACGGCGCCACGGTGCCCGCTTTCCTCTCCGATGCCAGCAAGATGCCCGAGTTCCAGAACATGCTTTCCAAGCATTTTGGCAAGACCGTGATGCAAAAGCTCTGCAGCGACAACGCGCTTGCCTTCTTTGAGCGTTATTAATTTCACATCCCTTGAGCGCTCCGGCATGCCGAACGGTCGACATGCCGGCCCGTCCCCAATCTGAAGGACCGCTTTTGACGCAGCAGTTTACGATTTCCGTATCCCGACCGGATGGGATGCCCATCCCCGTCGTCGTTACCAAAAAGCGTGTCAAGAACTTCAACCTACGCGTCACATCGAGCGGTGAGGTCCACGCAAGCGCACCGCTCGGTGCCACCCGCGAGTGTATCGAAGCATTTGTGAAGCGCAACAGCGCCTGGATTATCAGCCGACTTGCCCAGCGCGAGCAACGTCAGGCGACGGAGCGAGAGCCGCTCAGCCCCTCGTCCATCATTGCGCTTTGGGGCAAGCCCATCACGGTACAAGATGCGCTCGATCACAACTTTGCATCACCCGCACCGCGACCCAAACAGGCCACCTTCGCAAGTTTTATGGGTACCGACGAGCCAAGTGGGCGCGCGCAGGCAAAGCAGCGCACGGCCCTCGACGGCCTAACGCCCGATGAGCTCCAAGCCCGCATCGACCAGCTCTATACATCCGAGGTCACCACGGCGCTGCGCGATATGGTGCGCACATACGAAATCGCAATGGGTGTCGCCGCTTCCCGCGTTTCCGTGCGCAGCATGAAAACGCGCTGGGGCTCGTGCACGCCCAAAACCGGTGCCATTCGCATCGCACGCGAGCTTGCCGCCTACCCCGTCGAGTGCCTTGACATGGTTGTCGCCCACGAGCTCGTCCACTTGCTCGAGCCAAGCCACAATCAGCGGTTTCACGCCCTGCTCGACACGTACTGCCCCAACAATAGAGCTCTGTCGCAGCGGCTCAAGCAGCCACCCATAGAGACGTATTAGAACCGGTTAGCGCACGCGCTCGATCTCGACACCGCAGCTTGCCAGGGGAAGACCGACGGGCGCCCAAGGCTTATCGAGCTTAACACGCACGCCGAGCAGCAGAGGGTAACGACGTAGCAGCATCTGGGCCACGCCCTCGGCTGCGGCCTCGATGAGCTTAAACGTATGCTCGCGCAGATAGCCATCGACATCGTGGCACACCGAGCCGTAATCAATCGAGGCATCCAGGTTATCGTGCTCCCCTGCTGCACGCAGGTCGGCATAGAGCACCAAGGACACGATGAACTTCTGGCCCAGGGCGTTCTCCTCGGGATACACGCCGTGGTTGGCAAAGATCTCAAGACCTTCAACGGTGATGCGATCGGCATGGCACAGATCGTCATAGCCCACGTGGGGCACCGCCGTTGCGGTGGATATTTCGCCCCTTCCACGGCGGGCGAGCTCGGCGCCTTCAGTCTTGGTTGCATTCTCGGGCAGTTTCTTGTTATCCATCGCGATCGTCTCCTTCGTTTAGAACCCCGACCGCGCAAACCAACTACACGCGAATCGACAGGTTCTTTTTATCATCGCTCCAGTTGCAGGCATTGCGCGCGGGGCATGCAAAGCAGGCGCGCGACGCTTTGTCGGCTGCATAGAGCAGACGCTCAAGCGGTTGGCTGTTCACGCGCAGCTTTCTATGGCCTAAAATGGCCGTCTTAATGGCCGCGGCATCGGCCGGATCAAATGCCACGTCATCGGGCATGCCGCCAAGAATCGCATCAGCGACGCGCTCGCTTGCAACATCATGGGATATACCCGATTCATACTGTTCATCTTTGCCGATATCGTGAAGAAGTGCCGTGGCGTAGATGACCTCGCGGTCAAATTCGAGCTGTTCCTCAAGATTCTTAATCCACATAATGCGCGCGACATCCAGCAGATGGTCAATACCGTGGCGGCAAAAGATGCGCCCCGATTCCAACTGTGCAATGTTGCCCAGGTGCCGCCGGAACAGCCCGTTGGCACAAATGTAATCAATGCGAGGCATGGCGCCAAAGGGAGTCAGGCCCGAAGCCATAAAGCCGCGACGCGGCGTCCCCTCATCGGTCTTCGATGTAAAGTCGTTGACGACTCTCATGGTTAGCGGCCCAGCATCCTAAAGAATCGCTCCTCGAGCGCGGGATCGGTCTCAAAGACACCGCGACGAGCAAGCGTTACGGTCTTGGTACCGGGCTTTTGCACGCCGCGCATGGTCATGCACATATGCTCGGCTTCCATCAGCACGATCGCCCCTTGGGGAGCAAGATATTCCATGAGGGCATCGGCAACCTGCGCGCACAGCTGCTCCTGCAGCTGCAGACGACGGGCATAGACCTCAACCGTGCGAGCAAGCTTAGACAGACCCGCCACGCGACCGTTAGGGATATAGCCGATCGCAGCCTTGCCATAAAACGGCAGCAGATGGTGCTCGCACAGCGAGTAAAACGTAATGTCGCGCTCGATAACCAAATCGTTCGAAGCGACGGCAAAGGTTTTGGACAGGTGCTCCTCGGCACTCCGGCCCATACCGCCGGCAATCTCGCCATACATACGGGCGACGCGTGCCGGGGTCTCCAGCAGGCCCTCACGAGTTGGGTCCTCGCCTATACCTTCAAGCAGCAGCTTAATAGCAGTCTCGACTTTTTCCTGATCGACCATCTGGGCCTCACTTTTTTCGATTTCGCGTTCGCGCTATGGTACCACGCTGGCACGCGACCTCTTCCAGCTACATAGTATGGGTCGAATAGACCGGATCGTCCCGCCAAAGCTCCACAGCGTCGCAAAGCGCAACGCCCTCGCGCGCAGCACGAGCGCGCGTGGCGTTCATGTCGATCACGCGCTGATTGCTCGAGCCCCTAAAGCGCAACGAGATATCGTACAGATCTTGAACGAACGGACCGTCTACCAGCATGTCGAGGCAAGCAAGGATACGGTCCGTCACGTCGGTATGGTGACGGCCGCCCGGCATTAGTTCCTCGAGCACGTCACCGGTAAAGCACCAAATGGTCTTCCCAGACTCCACAGGATAGGTCGCACGCACGCGTTCGATAAAATCAACGAGCCCCGCCTGGTTCTCGGGTTCCATAGGCTCCCCGCCCAGAATCGTCAGGCCATCAATAAAGGGATGATCAAGACTCTCGATGATTTTGTCCTCGACGGCACGATCGAACGGTTCACCCGCGGCAAAGTCCCACGCGACGGAGTTAAAACAATTCTTGCACCCACGACGGCACCCACTCACAAACAGAGAAGTACGAACGCCTTCTCCATCAGCAATGTCGAAATACTTAATGTTCGCGTAGTTCATAGGTAACCTTCCTGGGGGTCTGGAGCATATCATCCCGTCCTCAAACATTCTCGGCCTTCGGCCTGCGAAACTGCGGGCGGGACGATATGCTCCAGACCCCTCGCGAGCGACACTCGGTGAACAAAGTGAACATCGAGTATGGGGTTCGAGGCCCAATAAAAACTGGGTTGCGGCTCAACCGCCATCGCAAGTAAATCGCAGCTGCAGCTCGAATTATTTCCGCTAAGAACTTCGAGGAGTGAGCAGACCGCATACTGCATCTCAGCTACATCAACTTGGCTGCCCCGTAGCGAGGCCCCGGACCTTTGCTCGATATGAGTTCCGCACGAACAGGAGGCGCCAGTGGCGCCTCCGTCGTGAGCCAGGACTGTCCGAAATAGCGAGTAAAGGTCCGGGGCCTCGCTACGGGGCAGCCTGGGATGGTTATTAGAGATGCAGCACGCGGTCGCGGATCTCCTCGGTTCGACCCTGGTTCCAGAACTGGGTACCGATGTAGCCGCACGTGCGACGGGCGACATTCATCTTCTCCTGGTCACGATTGCCGCAATTGGGGCACTCCCACACCAGTTTGCCATCGTCCTCGACAATGCGAATCTCGCCGTCATAGCCGCACACCTGGCAGTAATCGCTCTTGGTGTTGAGCTCGGCGTACATGATGTTGTCGTAGATGTACTGCATTACGCGAATGACCGCCTTGAGGTTGTCCTGCATGTTGGGAACCTCAACGTAGGAGATAGCACCGCCCGGCGAAAGCTGCTGGAACATGCCCTCAAACTTAAGCTTGTCGAAGGCATCGATCTCCTCGGACACGTGGACGTGATAGCTGTTAGTAATGTAGCCCTTGTCCGTCACGCCCGGGATAATGCCGAAACGGCGCTGCAGGCACTTGGCGAACTTGTAGGTCGTCGACTCAAGCGGGGTGCCGTACAGCGAGAAGTCGATATCGCTTTCGGCCTTCCACTCGGCGCACTTGTCGTTCATGTGCTGCATGACGGCCATGGCAAACGGCGTGCCCTCCTTCTCGGTGTGGCTGTGGCCCGTCATGTACTTGACGCACTCATACAGACCGGCGTAACCCAGGCTAATGGTGGAATAGCCGCCCACGAGCAGCTTGTCGATCGTCTCGCCCTTCTTAAGGCGCGCCAAGGCACCGTACTGCCAAAGAATCGGCGCAGCATCCGAAAGCGTGCCCATCAGGCGCTCATGACGGCACAGCAGGGCGCGGTGGCACAGCTCAAGGCGCTCATCGAAGATCTTCCAGAACTTGTCCATGTCCTGATGCGAGCTCAGCGCAACATCGGGCAGGTTGATGGTCACAACACCCTGGTTAAAGCGACCATAGTACTTAGGCTTGGTCGGGTCATAGTTCAGAGCGTTGGCGACATTGTTAAAGCCGTTGCCCGAACGGTCGGGCGTCAGGAAACTGCGGCAACCCATGCAGGTATAGCAATCGCCGTTGCCGGCGGTCTCGCCCTTAGACAGCTTGAGCTCGCGCATCTTCTTCTCGGAGATGTAGTCGGGCACCATGCGCTTGGCGGTGCACTTGGCGGCGAGCTTGGTCAGATAGAAGTACGGCGAATCCTCGCGGATGTTATCGTCCTCGAGCACGTAGATGAGCTTGGGAAACGCCGGGGTGATCCACACGCCGGCTTCGTTCTTAACGCCCTCATAGCGTTGACGAAGCGTCTCCTCCACAATCATGGCAAGGTCGTGCTTCTCCTGGGGCGTACGGGCCTCATTGAGATACATAAAGACCGTCACGAACGGCGCCTGGCCATTCGTGGTCATAAGGGTCACGACCTGATACTGAATCGTCTGGACGCCGCGACGAATCTCATCGCGCAGGCGTTCCTCAACGACCTCGCGGACCTTCTCGGCAGATGCCGAAACACCGAGCTCCTCAAGCTCGCGAGCAACCTCGCCGCGAATCTTTTGACGGCTCACCTCAACGAACGGGGCGAGATGGGTCAGCGAAATAGACTGACCGCCGTACTGGGAGGAAGCAACCTGGGCGATAATCTGCGTCGCGATGTTGCAGGCGGTCGAGAAGCTGTGCGGCTTCTCGATCAGCGTGCCCGAGATAACGGTGCCGTTCTGGAGCATGTCCTCCAGGTTCACCAGATCGCAGTTGTGCATGTGCTGGGCAAAGTAATCCGAATCGTGGAAATGGATCAGGCCCTCATTATGGGCATCCACGATCTCCTGGGGCAGCAGCACGCGTTGGGTCAGGTCCTTGGAAATCTCGCCGGCCATATAGTCGCGCTGAACGGAATTGACGGTCGGATTCTTATTGGAGTTCTCCTGCTTAACCTCTTCGTTATTGCACTCGATCAGCGACAGAATCTTGTCGTCGGTCGTGTTCTTTTGGCGCTTCAGGCTCTGAACATAACGATAGATGATGTAGCGGCGAGCGACCTCGTAGCAGTCGAGACGCATGATCTCGTCCTCGACCAGATCCTGGATCTCCTCGACCGATACGGTATGGCCGGCCTTCTCACATGCCTCGGCGACGTTTTGCGCCGCGTAGATCACCTGGCGGTCGGTAAGACGAGAGCCCTCCTCGACCTCCAAGTTGGCGGCGCGAATCGCATTGACGATCTTATCGATGTCAAAGGCAACCTCGGTGCCGCTGCGCTTGATGATCTTCATCCTCTTGCCTCTTTCGCGTCGTAATCCCATTGCGCTTCAGAGCCAAACGATGCCTGGCAGGGCTTGTCCCTGTCTTGCGGCGCCGTCGCGCAATCTGTGTTCTCGATAAACCATAGGTCCTCATGCGGACAATCCTCGCGGCCGATCAAGCGGCTCAAAGGCGTGTCCAAATGGGACGAACAAGGTCTTCGTTCTCTGTCCGCCATCTATCATACGACAAAGACGCCTCAATATCCTGTATTCTTTTTTTAGGTCAAACACAACATATAGTGTTTCAGCAGGTCAAAGCAATTGGTCATTTTACAGACACATTAATTATGAGGGTTTCTTGGCAAGTCGGTAAAACGTTACCAACGCGGCTACCTGCAAGGCAGTTATAAAACCCCCTAGTCAAGCCGCCGACAAATCCTACCAAAACCAAGCCGCTCACGCGAAAAGAATCCAAAAGATTATGCTTGACCAACATGTTGCGGTCGAATGCCGGCGGACGGAGCGACGGGGCTGCAAACGCTCGGAAGACTACAGCCCCGGCACCCCGTCCGCCGGCATTCGATAGGCGAGGAGCTATTACCTCTCTTCGCGAGCTATCATGCGGCCGAGAGCCGCTGTAAAGGGATCGAGCAGCACGCCGGCGATAACCACAAAAGCCCACCCCTTTGTGACAAGGCCCGCCCAGCGCGCGAAGAACGTACGGCCTTCAATCGTTCCGAATCCTCCCTGGAAGGCAATCTCGCCAAAACCGATCACCATAAAAGATTGCACGGGGGTCAACCATGGAAACGCGGGCGACGTGCACGGTTATGATCAAAATAATCATCTCCCACGAGACCAAGAGGCCAATAACGACAAATTATGCTGGGCAGCAAATGCAACGTGAAAAAGCGACCGAAGTCGATAATTTGACGGCATATTATGTGTATTTATAACAAAACAGTCCAGAAGCAAAGCCTCTGGACTGCGAACATTTGGTGGGCGTTACAAGATTTGAACTTGTGACCTCTTCCGTGTCAGGGAAGCGCTCTCCCCCTGAGCTAAACGCCCAAATGGAGCGGACAACGGGGCTCGAACCCGCGACCCCAACCTTGGCAAGGTTGTGCTCTACCAACTGAGCCATGTCCGCTTACGGGGAATAATCTTACGTGATGCCTGCATCCTATGCAAGAACTTTTTTTGAAAAGTTTTGCGACGCCCTCGCGAACCTCACGAAGACATCAGCCACCTCAAAAAGGCCGAGCTCCTCACCCTGATACACGTATGCCGAGCCCGGAAGCGCCAGCTCAAGCAAAAGCGCCGCCCGCGCGCGGCGCTCGCCGAGCTCACGGTCCTCGTCATAAGACGACCCGTCGCGCAAGAGCCAGTCGAGCGCAATCTGGTGGTAGCGCGTCGCCTTGATTTGCGGCAGGGCATAGCGCGTCGCCACGCGCGATAGATCTCGTGGACCTCGTTGCGGTCCCACAGCGGATGGGTGCCGTCGTCAACCATGTCATCGCCCTCGGCGAGATGCCACCGGTCGAGGTCATCGCGGTCGAGGTCCTTGGCGAGACCGTGCGCCACATCAATGCGAAAGCCATCAACGCCTCGATCGCTCCAAAACGTCAGGACGTCGCAAAAGAACGCATGAACCTCGGGGCATGACCAGACAAAGTCCGGCCGCTCGGGCGTAAACATATGCAGCTACCACTGACCGTCCGCAACACGCGTCCAGGCGGGGCCGCCAAAGTTGGCATTCCAATTGGTGGGAGGCAGCTCGCCATGTTCGCCGCGACCATCGCGGAAGATATAACGGGCGCGCTCGGGCGATCCGGGGCCGGCGGCAAGAGCGGCTTTGAACCAGGGGTGCTGGTTGGATGAATGATTGGGCACAATGTCGACGATGACCTTGATGCCGCGTGCGTGAGCCGCAGCGACCATGTCGTCGAAGTCGTCAAGCGAGCCGAGACGTGGGTCGATATCGCAGTAGTCCGCCACATCATAGCCACCATCGACAAGAGGCGATGGGTAAAACGGGCTCAGCCAGATGGCCTCGATGCCCAGCCGCTCAAGATAGTCCATCTGCTGGCTAATGCCCGCGATGATACGCCCAAAGCTGTTATTCGCGGCAAACAACGCCACAGCCACGCCCCAAGACGCTCGCTCCCTCTCGGGTTCGAGCCTCCCGGGACGAATCGACCGATTAGTGAAAAGAACGGAAGACCCACTCCCCCGGCAACGACAGCGAGCGGGCTCCGGGTGCCCCAGGTTGCCGCGAAAGAGGAGGGAAGCGTACTTTATGTACGCGACCGACGATTGAGGGGCAAGATGGGGTGCCCGGGGCTCGCGCAGCGTCAACAAAAAACGCGGTTCGTTAGAACCGCGTAAGATAGTTGGAGCGGACAACGGGGCTCGAACCCGCGACCCCAACCTTGGCAAGGTTGTGCTCTACCAACTGAGCCATGTCCGCATATGTAAAACAAAACGGGCGCCGGAGCGCCCGGATGTTGCCTGGAGGCGAAGCCCGGATTCGAACCGGGGGTAAAGGCTTTGCAGGCCTCTGCCTTACCACTTGGCCACTTCGCCGAAAAAGGACCGTTAAGAACGGTCCGGAAATGCAATGGAGCGGACAACGGGGCTCGAACCCGCGACCCCAACCTTGGCAAGGTTGTGCTCTACCAACTGAGCCATGTCCGCTTGCGGGTTACTAATTTACGCGAGTTATCCAAAAGACGCAAGTACTTTTTCCAAAAAAGTTGCCCAAAACAAGTTCACGCAGGAAAATCATGTCAACCCAAGGCGCTAAGCGCACGATTCCAATGCCGAGCTAAACAGCTTCACCATCCGAACGCGTGTGCCGGCACCATCCGTGCGACGGGCAACCTCCACATTATCGACGAGCATGCGCATAAGCTTGATACCGCGTCCGCGTTCCTCGGATGCCATCGGTTCGCTCGCCCCATCGATAGAATAGCCAGCGCCTCGATCAAGCACCTCAAGCACAACACGGTCCCCATAGGCCTGAATCGTCAGGATGCAGCCAACACCGCCCGCATGGTCATATGCGTTACCCAATGCCTCCCCCAACGCTAATGCGACGTCATAGCGCTCATCACGCCTCAGGGGAAGCGATTCGAGAAGCTCGGCCACACGGTGCCGATAATACGGGAGATTCTCGATGCCTCGCTGCACCTTGACGCTCTTGCTCCATCGCGGCAACTCCCCCACCGGAATGGCGGGAATCGACTCCCGCACCGGACCCGCAACATGAAGGATGTCGACAAGTCGGGCAATCTCCAAAAAGCGAACGACCTCATCGGAGGCGTTAACAAGCGAAAGCAGCCCTTCTCGTCTCATAAGCTCTCTGGCACGCGTAAGCAAAAACGCCAAACCCGTCGAGTCGATAAAAGCCACGGTCTGGCAATTGATGACAACACGGCGCACGCCCCGGTCGATTAAATTATCCAACCGTCGGCGCAGCTCGGGCACCGAGGCGATATCGATATCGCCCGGTGGCGTCAAAACCGCTATGTCATTCCACTCATTCATGCGACCATGGTTCCCCAAAAGAGCTCGCTCGATGCACACTTTTCTGCAACCGTTAGGATTCTGTATGCCCAACGTCGCGACCTACGATCGACCCCGTAAAAACTCAAGGGACACCAATGCAATGTCATCGTCCAGCGCCGAGTCGGTAAAGCGGTCAAGCTCGCCCAAGACCTTACCGCAGATGCCCGATACGCCCTCACCCGAAACAAAGAGTAGAAGGTCGCGCAGGCGTTGCTCGCCAAAGAAAGCACCCGAGCGGTCGCGTGCTTCGATCGTTCCGTCGGTATACATAAACAGCATGTCACCAGGATCGAACGTAAACACGCCCGTCTCGTACACCATGCTCTCAAAGGCACCGATCACGCCCGATTGGCACCCAAGGAGCTCCACTTCTCCCCCGCAGGCCTCTCCTCCGCCATGCGGCGTCGACGACGGCCTAATGACCATAGTGGGAGGATGTCCCGCAGAGCAATAGGTAGCACGGCCCGCTTTAAGATCAATCTTGGCGATAAACGCCGTCACAAACGTCTCGACCCGCGAAAAGCCCATGAGCATGCTATTGAGCGAGCGGGCCATGCGAGCGGGTCCCGCACCCTCCCAGGCATAAGCCGTCAACGCCGTCTTGACGAGCGCCGACATCGACGCCGCCTCAATTCCTTTGCCGGAGACATCGCCCAATATCATAACGGCGCAATCGTCGGGAAGACGGACAAGCGTATAGAAGTCACCACCAACCAACGCCGAATTCGTTGCCGACAGGTATACCGAATCGGTTGCGATGCCCGGAACGTCGCCTAGCGAATTTCTCATGCCAATCTGAAGCGTCTGAGCGATATGACGCTCTTCACGCTTTTGAGACTCTCCCTCATAGATCAGCTCAAAGTCGTGTGCCAAATGCACCATGTAGTCGTATTCAAGGTCGTCGATTGGCTCCTGGCTGCCATCACGGAGCAGCAAAACGCGCCTCGTCGGTCCCTTGGCGATATCAGCGGGAACGATTGCATCGTTGCTTCGCGTACCATCCGCCTCCGAGTGGCAGCGCCCCGCCTCGATACCGGAATCGACATAAAGTCCCTGACACGGCAGGCCGTGGGCTCTCAACCATGCGCCCATAGTCGTGGATTCGTCCACGCGCGTAAGGCGCACGTGCTTGAGGTCGTCGGCGCTCGTCCCGCCCAGCACCGATGTCTCAAATCCATCGGAAATTGCCCCCAGGCGCGCCGCCGGCGTCGTGACAGAAAAGAAGAGTGACTCCGGATCGCCCGGCAATGCCACACGACTGCCACCTTCAAAATCGATGACATAGGTTTCGAGGCCCGCATCATACTCCACGGGGCAGAAATGGCAACTGAGCACAGCGCAGATTTCGGTCGAAACCGCACGCGAGGCGGCAATAGGATCATCGAGATAGGCAAACAACTCATCGCGCAGCACATTGAGAGAACGGCCAAGCTCTGCCGTGCGACGTGAACGCAGACTCGATGCCATGCCGACTAGTTGGATTGAGAGATAATCGCAAATGACCTCGAGCACGTTGACATCATAGGCAAGCGGCGCCTGCGGACGTTTCCAACCGACCTCCAACACACCGAGCACCTGAGTGCCATAAAACACGGGAAGACATATCTCGCTGCGGTAT